>NZ_JBYSXG010000009.1:66385-112480 GCF_058782005.1 Sphingomonas sp. FW306-1B-B10E | reverse complement strand
CCCCCAACCCCTCCCCTGAAGGGGAGGGGCTAGACCGGCTTAGCATCAGTCGCCGCGGCGAGCGCGCCTCCAAGCCCGGCAGGCGCACGTCGAGCTTCGGGCGATCGACTTCCCAAGTGCGGCGCCCGACGAGGATCGCCTCGTGCCGCGCGCGTTCGAGATGGGCGTGCGCGCGCGCCTCGGGCCCGGTGATCCAGCGGCTCTCGCCCGACGGCAAGGCGATACGGCCGTCGAGCGAAGTGGCGAGCTTGAGCGTGACGAACGGACGGCGCTTCACCTGGCGGGTGAGAAAGCCCGCCATCGCCGCGCGCGCCGGCGCTTCGGCCACGCCCTCGGCAACCGTGATCCCGGCGGCGCGGAGCTTCGCAGCGCCCTGGCCGTTGGTGCGCGGATCGGGATCGCCGAGCGCGATCACCACGCGCGCCACGCCGGCCGCGGCGAGCAGGTTGGCACAGGCCGGCCCGCGCGGCGAGACATGCGCGCAGGGTTCGAGCGTGACGTAGCAAGTCGCGCCGCGCGACTTTTCGCCGGCCTGGGCGAGCGCCATCGCCTCGGCATGCGGCCGCCCGCCGGGCTGGGTCCAGCCGCGCCCTACGACACGGCCGTCCTGCACCAGCACGCAGCCGACATTGGGATTGGGCGCGGTGCGCCCGCGGCTACGCTCAGAAAGCGCCAGCGCCGCATCTAGCCAGCGCGCGTCGCTCAGAAGCCCCACGACTTCAGCTTGTCGTCATAGCGCTGGAATTCGGCCTGCTTGGCCTTGCGCCGCTTCTCGAGCTCGGCCTCTGCGATATGCTTCTTGGCCTGGTCGATCTTCTGCTGCGCCTTGATCTGCTCATCGGTGCGCGTGATCGGCCATTGCTCGACATAGATGATATTGCGCTCGTACGGCTTTTCGAACCCGGTCGCCGAATCCTTGAAGAAAACGAACAGCACGACCACCGTGACCGCGAGCGCCAGCCCGAGGAATCCCAATTGATGCGGCCGTCGGGTGGCGAGATACTGGCGCAGGTCGCGATAGGCCGCGACTGGCGAGAAGAATCTGAGAAAGCTCATGTCGCCGCAGAGATAGGGGCGCGTGGGCTCCAGGGCAAACCCCCGCGCCGCCGGCCGCCGCGGCAGCCGGCAAGGACGGCGTCACTGGTCCTTGATCAGGAACCGGACGCTGAGGGTCTTCCAGCTCTCTTCGGGAATGCCGCCGCGCGTCGCCGGCTTGAAGCGCCATTTGGCCAACGCCTGGCGCCGTGCCGCCTCAAAGAATGCGTCGCTGGTGGCGCTGACCGCCTCGGCCGCCTTCACACGCCCGTCCGCACCGATCAGCACGCGGAGCTGGACGACGCCATCGCGCTGCGCGCGCAGCTCGACCGCCGGATAGGTCGGCTGGAAGTCCTTGAGGTATCGCGGGTCCTGTTCCGCGCGGACCAAAGGCGGCAGCGGCGGTGTGATCGGTTCGGGCACATAGGTCGGCCCCTCCGCCGCCTTGGGCATCGGCGGCCCAGGCGGATCACCGATTACCCGCGTCGTTTCGGTCGGATTGTCCGATGCGGTCTTGATATAGGGATCGGGTGCTGTGGGCGTCGGGTTCTGCGCGACGCGATTCTCGACCTTGGGCTGCGGCTTGGGCGGTTCGGGCGGCGGCACGGGCGGATCGAAGACATCGATCAGCTTGATGTCAGGGCCCTTGAGCGCCGGAACGATATTCGGCGCCGAATAGATCAGCCCGGCGATCAGCGCCCCGTTGATCAGGAAGGCGCCTCCGAGGCTCACCGCGCGCGATTTGGGCGGTGCGTAGCGATGTTCGGCATACATAGGTTGCTCTCCATCTTGCGCCGATCTCATGTCGGCTTAGTGATGATACAACGTATCACGTATGTCGTAAATAGGTTGCCTATCCAGCCGCCGAGAGCCGGGCCAGCGCACGATCCTTGCCGATCAGCGGGAGCAAGGCGGCCATATCAGGGCCATGCGCGCGGCCGGTGAGCGCGAGGCGCAGCGGCAGGAACAGCGCCTTGCCCTTGCGCCCGGTCGCCTGCTTGAGCGCGTCGGTGAGCGCGCGCCACGGATCGCCCGACCAGTCGATCGCGGCAGCGGCCTGCGCCGCCTCGGCGAGATAGGCGCGATCCTCCGCCGGGACTTCGGCCGGGTCGACCGGACCTTCGACGACGTGCCACCAGTCGGTCGCTTCGGCGACGGTCGCGAGATTGGGCCGGATCGCCGCCCATCCGGCTGACGTCATGCCGTCGGGGAGCCGCGACGCGACCGCGGCGAAGTCGAGCAGGTGAACGATGCGCGCATTGAGCTGGCCGAGCTCGGCTTCGTCGAAGCGCGCCGGCGCGCGGCCGAAGCGGGCGAAGTCGAAGCCGGCAATCAGCGGCGCGGGATCGACATGCGGTTCGACCGGATCGCTGGTGCCGATCCGCGCGAGCAAGGCGACCAGGGCCTGGGGCTCGATGCCGGCCTCGCGGAAATGCTCGACGCCGAGCGAGCCGAGCCGCTTGGACAGCTTGCCCTCGTTGCCGACGAGCAAAGCCTCATGCGCGAACGCGGGGGCCGTGCTGCCGAGCGCACCGAACATCTGGAGCTGGGTCGCGGTGTTGGAGACATGGTCCTCGCCGCGGACCACGTGGGTGACGGCCATGTCCATATCGTCGACCACCGAGGGGAAGAGATAGAGCCACGAACCGTCGGCGCGGCGGATGACGGGGTCGCTCATCGTCTTCGGATCGAAGCGCTGATGGCCGCGGATCATATCGTCCCATTCGATGGCGCTGTCGTGGTCGAGCCGGAAGCGCCAGTGCGGCGCGCGGCCCTCGGCCTCGAGCGCGGCGCGGTCGGCATCGCCCAGCGCCAGCGCGGCGCGGTCATAGACCGGTGGCAGCCCGCGCCCGAGCAGCACCTTGCGCTTGAGCTCAAGCTCCTGCGCTGTCTCATATGCCGGATAGACGCGCCCCGCCGCGACCAGTTCGGCAAAGCGCGCCTCGTAGCGATCGAAGCGCGCCGACTGGCGTTCCTCGCCATCGGGCACGAGCCCGAGCCAGGCGAGATCGGCGCGGATCGACTCGACGTGACGCTCCTCGGAGCGCGCCTGGTCGGTATCGTCGATGCGCAGCAGGAAGCGCCCGCCCTGCGCCTGCGCGAACATCCAATTGTGGAGCGCGGTGCGCAGATTGCCGACATGGAGCGTACCGGTCGGGCTGGGGGCGAAGCGAGTGGTGACCGTCATCGCGGCGCTCTAGCCAGCGCAGGTGCCGCGCGCAAACCGATCATAATCGGCGCAGGCCCGACGCCTCGAGCGTCGCACGCAAGTCGCCGCGCTGCTCCTCCGAGAGGATCGCCGCCGGAATCACATGATAATGCTGCTCGTTGACGTAGAGGAGGAAGCCGATCCCGGCCAAATGCCAGCCGTAGAAGTCGCTCCACGGCAATTCGCTGGTCCCATTGGCCGAGCGCGCCGAAAGCCCGGCGGCGGACCAGCACGCCTCGACCGGACGGCCCGACATCGGGTTCTGGCGCACGACCCGCCGTATCCGGCGCGGAATGACGGCGTAGAGCAGGGCGCACATGAAGGGCACCAGCACCAGCACTTCTGCGCCGAACAGCAAGGCGGTTTCGAGCGGGTGCGGGTCGCCGATCAGGATCCCGAAGGCCAAGCCGGCCGCCGCGAAGAGCACCGCGCCGATCGCGACGCGCGCCGCCATCCGCCGCGAGAAGATGCGGCGCCGGAAGTTGGCACGGCTCGCGGCGACCTGCGCTTTCTCGTCGAGCGAATAGGTCAGGCAGGTGACCGTTTCGGGATGTTCGATCGGCATCAGGTCTTCCCAATCCGCCACTTTGGCCTCTAAGGCGCGGTGCATAGCAAGCCTTTGCGGAGTGGCGCATATGAAACTGATGGCCGGCAATTCGAACCTGCCGCTCGCCAGCGCGATCGCGGACTATCTCGAGATCCCGCTGACCCAGGCCAATGTCCGCCGCTTCGCCGACGAGGAGATCTTCGTCGAGATCCTCGAAAATGTCCGCGGCGAGGACGTGTTCGTGCTCCAGTCGACCAGCTATCCGGCCAACGACAATCTCATGGAGCTGCTGATCATGATCGATGCGCTGCGCCGCGCATCGGCCAAGCGCATCACTGCGGTGCTTCCCTATTTCGGCTATGCCCGCCAGGATCGGAAGCCGGGCCCGCGCACGCCGATCTCCGCCAAGCTGGTCGCCAATCTGATCACCACCGCGGGTGCCAACCGCGTGCTCTCTGTCGACCTGCACGCCGGGCAGATTCAGGGCTTTTTCGACATTCCGACCGACAACCTCTTCGCCGCCCCGGTGATGTCGGCGGACATCCATAGCCGCTTCCCGGGCAAGCAGTGGATGGTGGTCTCGCCCGACGTCGGCGGCGTGGTCCGCGCGCGCGCGCTCGCCAAGCGCCTCGACAACGCGCCGCTGGCGATCGTCGACAAGCGCCGCGAGCGCGCCGGCGAGTCCGAAGTGATGAACATCATCGGTCAGGTCGAGGGACGCTTCTGCATCCTGATCGACGACATCGTCGATTCCGCCGGGACTTTGTGCAACGCCGCCGCGGCGCTGCGCGCGGCGGGGGCCGAAGACGTAGTGGCCTATTGCACGCACGGCGTGCTGTCGGGCGGCGCGGTCGCCCGGGTCGACGCATCGGCGCTGCGCGAATTGGTGATCACCGATTCGATCGGCAACCACACTGTCATCGCCGAGAGCAGCAAGGTCCGCCACCTGACGATCGCACCTTTGCTCGCCGAGGCGATCAAGCGGATCGCCGACGAAAGCTCGGTGTCGTCGTTGTTCGACTGAGCGCGGCCCTCTTACGAGCGCGCGTCAGACGGTACAAAACAGGTCCATCTTGACGTCAGAGTCCGGGTAGGCGATGATTCCCCCGCACCCCCTGACATGCTGGAGACTGGGCGATGGCGTCCCGGGCACAACCGTCGCTGCTGCGCGACACGATGAAGGCCGGCGTGCGCCGGAGCAGCGCACTCATCGCCGGAACCCTGCTGTTCCTTGCGACCGTCGGCGTGTTGCTGGCGCTGCTCACCTATAATTCGCAGGACCCCTCGCTCAACACCGCGTCGGGCGGACCGGCGCGCAACCTGCTGGGGCTGCCCGGCGCGTGGATCGCCGACCTGCTGCTCGCCACGCTCGGCCTGCCGGTAGCGCTGATCGCGCCGGCGGGGCTGATCCTGACCAACCGGCTGTGGCTCGATCGTCCGCTCGGCGACTGGAAGCGGATGCTGCGGGGCGTCGTCATCGGCGTGGTGCTGATGGCCACCGCGCTCGCTTTCTTCTCGAGCGATTCGGTGCTGTGGCTGGTCGGCGGCTGGGGCGGCGTGGTCGGGCTGTCGATCGCCGGGTTGTTCGGCTGGATGATCGGCTTCATCGGCGATCCGGTGATCATCTTCTGGATGGGCCGCGGGCTGGGGCTGGTCTTCGCGCTCGCCGGGCTGTGGATCTGGTGGCGCAGCCTCGACTTCACGCTGCCCGAGCGCGTCGGGATCGGCATGCCGCGGCTGTTCGGCCCTGGCAAGACGCCGCTGCTGCGTGCGCCCGATCCGCAGGAACTGCGCGAACCGCGCGAGGCACCCGAAGTGCGGGAGACCCGGGAGCCGCGCAAGTTGGTCGTGCCCGACAACCGCCCCGGCCCGGTGATCGCCGAGCCGAGCATTTCCCCCTCGCCCGCCAAGCCCAAGCCGCCGGTGCAGAGCAGCCTGGACTTCAAGGACACGTACAAGCTTCCGCCGCTCGACCTGCTCAAGCCCGCGCCGCCCAACCAGAATGCCGGGATCGACAAGCTCGCGCTCGAGCGCAACGCGCGGCTGCTCGAGAGCGTGCTCGACGACTTCCACGTCAAAGGCCAGATCGTCGAGGTGAAGCCTGGCCCCGTCGTGACGATGTACGAGCTCGAACCGGCGTCGGGCATCAAGGCGAGCCGCGTCATCCAGCTCGCCGACGACATCGCCCGCAACATGAGCGCGATCTCCGCGCGCGTCGCGACGATTCCGGGACGCAGCGTGATCGGCATCGAGCTTCCCAACGTGAAGCGCGAATCGGTCAATCTGCACGAGCTGATCGGCAGCGAGGCATTCGAGGCGCAGGGCGCGACCCTGCCGCTGGTGCTCGGCAAGAACATCGCCGGCGATCCGGTGATCGGCGACCTCGCGCCGATGCCGCATCTGCTCGTCGCCGGCACCACCGGCTCGGGCAAGTCGGTCGGTTTGAACGCGATGATCCTGTCGCTGCTCTATCGGCTGACCCCGGACCAGTGCCGGATGATCATGATCGATCCCAAGATGCTCGAACTCAGCATCTACAAGGACATCCCGCATCTGCTCGCCGACGTCGTGACCGATCCGCCCAAGGCGGTGCGCGCGCTGAAATGGGCGGTCGAGCAGATGGAGGACCGCTATCGGATGATGGCGAGCGTCAACGTCCGCAGCCTTGCCAGCTTCAACGACAAGGTGCGCCAGGCCAAGGCCAAGGGCCAGAAGCTCGGCCGGAAAGTCCAGGTCGGCTATGATCCCGATACCGGCCGGCCGATCTACGAGGAAGAGACGCTCGACCTGCAGGCGCTGCCGCAGATCGTGGTGATCGTCGACGAGCTCGCCGATTTGATGATGACCGCCGGCAAGGAAGTCGAGTTCCTCATCCAGCGGCTTGCGCAGAAGGCACGCGCCGCGGGCATCCACCTGATCATGGCGACCCAGCGGCCGTCGGTCGACGTCATCACCGGCGTGATCAAGGCGAACCTGCCGACGCGGATCTCCTTTCACGTCACTTCGAAGATCGATTCGCGCACGATCCTCGGCGAGCAGGGCGCCGAACAGCTGCTCGGCAAGGGCGACATGCTCTATATGCCCGGCGGCAAGCAGATCGTCCGCGTGCACGGACCGTTCGTCAGCGACGAGGAAGTCCAGGCGGTCGCCGATTTCTGGCGTGCGCAAGGTGCCCCCGACTACATCACCGCGGTCACCGAGGAGCCGGAAGATGGCGGCTTCGCGCTCGAAGGCGGCCCCGACGGCGACGATTCGCCCGAGGACCAGCTCTATCGCCGGGCGACGCAACTGGTCGCGGAGAGCCAGAAGGCGTCGACGTCATGGCTGCAACGCCAGCTCCGCGTCGGTTACAATTCGGCCGCGCGTTTGGTCGAGCGGATGGAGAAGGATGGGCTGGTCTCGCGCCCCGACCATGTCGGCCGCCGCGAAGTGCTGATGGACACCGACGGCCGGCCGCTGTGAGGATCGTTTCGGGGGCATCGGGGTTCAGGGGGCATTCAAACCGCGCTCGCTAGCGGTCCGGCCCTACATTCGGAGACAATGACGTGTTTGCACGGCCCCTCGCCTTCACCCTGCTTGCCGCTCCCGCGCTGATCGCGGCGGCGCCCGCGAACGAGCTTACGCAGGTCCAGCAGCATCTCGCCGGCGTGGCGAGCATGACCGCTGCCTTCAGCCAGACCGATCGAAACGGCCGCGTGCTCACCGGCACGATGACGCTGAAGCGGCCGGGCAAGATCCGCTTTCAGTACCAGAAGGGCGTGCCCCAGCTGATCGTCGCCGATGGCAGCAGCCTCTATTTCATCGACTATCAGGTGCGTCAGGTCGATCGCTGGCCGATCGGCAACTCGCCGCTCGCGGTCCTGCTCAACCCCAAGCGCGACATCACCAAGTTCGCCAAGCTTAATCCGACCGGCGACCCGCGCGTCGTGTCGATTGAGGTCCACGATCCCGCGCATCCCGAATATGGCCGGATCACGATGATCTTCCAGAAGAATCCCGCCGGTCCCGCGGGCCTGATGCTCCAGGGCTGGGTGGCGCTCGATTCGCAGAACAACCGCACGACGATCCGGCTGTCGAACCAGCAGCTCAACGGCAATGTCTCCGACGGAACGTTCCGCTGGAACGACCCGCGGAGCAAAGGCCCGCGGAATCGCTGAGTTTCCTGAACATCGTTCATGCTGGCGACAGGTTGCCGGCCCTAGAAATGTGCTTGCGGATGTGGGGCGGTACCCGGGATTTTCCCCCTGTTGCTCGGGATCGAACCACTTCCCGCCTGCGTGACGAACGCTAGGTCGGCCCTCGCTCCAATGCCCCCGGAGCGGGGGCCTTTCCGTTTCCAAGGGTTCCGCTTACATCGCACGCGATGAAGATCGCTTCCTGGAACATCAATTCCGTCCGCTTCCGCATCGAGATCGTCGAGCAATTCCTCCGCGAAGAGGCGCCCGACATCCTCTGCCTGCAGGAAACCAAGGTGATCGACGGCGACTTCCCCGAGGCGCCGTTCCGCGCGCTCGGCTATGACCATGTCATCAAGCACGGCCAGCGCATGCATCACGGCGTCGCGATCATCAGCCGCGTGCCGGTGGCCGAGGACGACCGCTTCGACTGGCAGGCCAACCAGGAGGCGCGGCATGTCGGGGTGCGGCTGCCCAATGGCGTGCGGCTCGAGAATGTTTATGTCCCCGCCGGCGGCGACGTGCCCGATCGCGAGGTGAACCCCAAATTCGGTCAGAAGCTCGATTTCGTCGAGCGGATGACGCGCTGGGCCGAGACGCTCGACGTGCCGACGATCCTGACCGGCGATTTCAACATCGCCCCGCTCGAATGCGACGTGTGGAGCCACAAGCAGTTGCTCGGCGTGGTCAGCCATACCCCGATCGAGGTCGAGGCGCTGGGGCGGCTGCAGGCGGCGCATGACTGGGTCGATCTCGGCCGCCATTTCATTCCTGCGCCCGAGCGCTGCTTCACCTGGTGGAGCTATCGCTCGAAGGACTGGACCGCGAACGATCGCGGCCGGCGGCTCGACCATATGTGGGCCAGCCGCGAAGTCGCCGACAAGGCGACGAGCCACAAGGTGTGCGAGCCGTGCCGGAGCTGGCTCAAGCCTTCGGACCATGTCCCGCTCATCACCGAGTTCGACTTTTGACCGACCCGCGCGCCGTTGCCCGCGCCGTCGACGCGCTGCGCCGCGGCTGGCCGGTAGCGATCCGCGGGAATGACGGGACGCTTCAGCTGCTTGCGATCGAGACTGCGGATGCCGAGCGGCTGAAGGCGTTCGACCCCGATGGGGCAGCGCCAGTGCTGCTCTCTGCCGGTCGCGCGGCGACGCTCAAGCTCGCCAACCAGCGCGAGGCGGCGGCGCCCGACGGACCGGTGCTGGTCGAGCGAGTGCCCTGGTTCGACTTCGACACCGCGACCGCACTCGCCGATCCGCAACTCGACCTCGCCACCCCGCTCAAGGGACCGTTCCGCGCTATCGAGATCCAGTCGTCCGACGCCGCCGCCGCGGCGCTGCGGCTGGCGCGCGTCGCCGGGCTGCTACCCGCCTTCTTCGTGCTGGATCGCGACGACTCAACCGCGGTCACCCCTGCCGATATCGACGCGCATGAGGACGCCGACCGGCTGCGAATTGTCGGGCGCGCGCGGCTCCCGGTCGACGGCGCCGAGGATAGCGAGATCGTCGCCTTCCGCACCGATGAGATGCCAGGCGAGCATGTCGCGCTGCTGATCGGCCAGCCCGACGGCAATCCGCCCTTGGTCCGGCTGCACAGCGAATGCCTGACCGGCGACGTGCTCGGTAGCCTCAAATGCGATTGCGGGCCGCAGCTCAAGGCCGCGATCGCCGCGATCGAGACAAGCGGCTGGGGGATCTTGCTCTACCTGCGCCAGGAAGGCCGCGGGATCGGACTGATCAACAAGCTGCGCGCCTATGCGCTGCAGGACCAGGGCTTCGATACCGTCGACGCCAATACCCGGCTCGGCTTCGCCGTCGACGCGCGCAACTTTGCGGTGGCGGGGCGGATGCTGGCGCTACTCGGCCAGAAGACGGTGCGGCTGCTGACCAACAATCCCGACAAGGTCGCCGCGCTCGAAGCCGCCGGGATCCAAGTGGCCGAGCGCGTGCCGCACAAGCTGCCGCCCAATCCGCACAACCTACGCTATCTGGAAGCCAAGCGGGATCGGACCGGACACCAGCTTTAGTTCTCGGTCAGCCGATCAGCCGGGCGACCTCGTCAAAATCGGTCGCGATCGCCTGAACGCCGAGCGCGCGGAGGCGATCGGCATGGTCGGGCGCGCAGTGCGTGCCGGCGCACAGCCCGATGACATAGGCGCCGGAGGCCACCGCGCCGGTCACGCCGACCGGCGAATCCTCGAGGATCACGCAGCGGCGGATATCGGCGCCGAGCTCCTTGGCGGCGTGCAGATAGACATCGGGCGCCGGCTTGCCCCGCGCGACATGCTCGCGGCCGCTGAAGATCTTGTCCCCGAATGCGTCGCGCACGCCGAGATGGTCGAGATGCCGCGTGATCCACTCGGTGCTGCTCGACGAGGCGATCGCGCGGGGCAGGTCGAGCGGCAGGTTCTCGATGAAGCGGATCGCCCCGGCAACCGCGGGAAGCCCCTCTTCCAGCACGCGCTTGTCCTCGACCGCGCGGATCGCATGGAAATCGTCCGGGATCGGGCGGCCGATCCACGCCTCGATTGCGCTGAAGAAATCCGCGCCGGCCAAGCCCATGAAGTTGGCCATAGAATCCGCCGGCGTGGTGGGATGGCCGATGCTGGTCAGATATTCGGCGATCTGACGATTGCCGGCATATTCGCTCTCGAGCAGTACCCCGTCGAAATCAAAAATCATCGCATCGAACTTCACGCACGCTCTCCAAACAACGCAGTCCCGACGCGCACATGCGTCGCGCCGATCGTGACGGCGGTCTCGTAATCGCCCGACATGCCCATGCTGAGCCCGGCCACACCCGAATCGCGGGCAAGCTTGGCGAGCAGCGCGAAATAGGGCGCCGCCTCGACCTCGGCGGGGGGAATGCACATCAGCCCGGCGATCGGAAGCTCGGCGCTCCGCGCCTCGGCGAGGAGCGCGGGAAGATCGGCGACGAGACACCCGCCCTTTTGCGGCTCGTCGCCGATATTGACCTGGAGGAAGCAGGCGGGCCGCTTGTCGGCCTTGTCCATCGCGCGGGCAAGCGCAGTCACCAGCGACGGCCGGTCGACCGAATGGACCGCATCGAACAGTGCCACCGCTTCCTCGGCCTTGTTCGACTGGAGCTGGCCGATGAGGTGGAGCGCGATATCCGGAAGCGCCTCGCGCAGCGCGGGCCACTTCGCTGCGGCTTCCTGGACGCGGTTCTCGCCGAAGACGCGTTGGCCGGCGTCGAGCAGCGGCTGGATCGTGGCGTCGTCGTGCATCTTGGAGACGGCGATGAGCTCGATCGCTGCGGGTTCGCGCCCGGCTAGGCGTGCGGCACGGCCGATTTTCTCGCGAATATCGGCGAGCCGGGTTGGGGCGTCGTCTAGGGGCATGGCGCGCGCTATAGGCGGACCGATGCGCCCCCGCCACCCTTTGCCGCGCCTCTGGCTGATGACCGACGAGCGCATGGGCGATTTGCTGTGGGATGCACTCGACCGCCTGCCGCGGGGAAGCGGCGTGGTGTTCCGCCATTACAGCCTGCCCTCGGCCGAGCGCCGCGAACTGTTTGTAAAAGTGGCGAAAGTGACCCGGCGGCGCGGACTGCTGCTCGTGCGCGCGGGCGAGACGCGGCTCGGGCAGGAGGACGGCGTGCACGGACAGCGCGGGCTGGGGGTTCGGACCTATCCGGTCCACTCGCGGCGCGAAGCCGTGGCGGCGATGCGCGCTGGCGCCGACCTGCTATTCGTCTCGCCGATTTTCGCGACGCGATCACATCCCGGTGCGCGAGCGCTGGGAAGCGTGGGGCTGGGACTAACGGTCCGCGGACTGCCGGTGCCGGTCATCGCGCTGGGCGGGATGGATTCTCGACGCGCTGGCGGACTTCGTTCGCTCGGGATCTACGGCTGGGCGGCGATCGATGCGTGGGCGAATGGAACCTGCAAAGCGCCTATTCCCCGTTCGCCCTGAGCTTGTCGAAGGGCTGTACTTTTTCGGTCCCGAAGAAAGAACGGTGCTTCGACAAGCGCAGCACGAACGAGAATGGGGATCCACGGCAAGAAATCCGCAGTCGACCGAACGTCAGAAGCGGAAGGCAGTGCCCACATAGACCGCCTGGCTGTCGCGCCGATTGTCGGTCAGCTTGGGCAGGCGATCCTGCTCGCTCTTGTAGCGGACGCCCGCGGTGACATCCAAGTTGCGGGTCAGGGAATAGCTGCCGCCGACGTCGATCGAATAGCTCGGCTTGTCGCCGATCAACACCGGCGTGTTCGCCAGCGGCCGCTCGCTCGCGGCCTGGACGCGACCGGAGACGCGGCTGCCCGAATAGCTGACGCCGACATTGGCCCGCTCGGTGCTGCCCGGCTGGGTGACGAGTTCGACGCGAGTCACATCGCCGGCGACGGCGAAGCGCTTCCAACCGACCGACACGCCGAGATTATAGGCGATCGGGGCGAGGCTGACCGGCGTCGTCGCGATCGCATCATTGCGGCTGGCGATCGCAGTGGTGCGGGTCGAGCGAGCGCGGACCGCGACGGTCACGGCACGGCCGCCGCGGCGCGATTCGGACGGGGTGAAGCGGAAGCCCGATTCTGGCAGGCCGCTGCGTGCGAGGATCGCAGCGAGCTTGGGGTCAGCGGCGGCAGGCGTGAAGGTGCCGATGCCGCTGCGCAGCGCCGTCGCGGGCCGCTTGGCGAAGCCGCGCTCGACACGGCTATTTTCCTGTGCCTGGAGCGCCGGCGCGACGAAAGCACCGGCGGCGCAGATCGCCCCCAGTCCCATGATCGTCGCCCACCGTGCCAAACGCATTTTCATCCCCTTTTATGTAGAGGTGCCTACCATGATTCGGAAGCAAGGTTCCACAGGATGCTGAAATTTCGTGCCACTGTTGCCCGATGCCCACAGATTCGGCAGCGAATCGACCGCTTTGCCAGCGAATCCTCCGCGCGCTGCCGCCTTGCTCCCGCCACATGAGCCCCTATAGATGCGTTCGCTTATTTCTTTCGGGCTTAGGAATGTGTCGATGAACCGCCTGTTGCGCACCGCGATCCTGGGGTCGCTCGCTCTTTCGATCACCGCGTGCGGCGGCGGCAAGCGTCCGGAGGCGGACCTTGCCGCCTCGAAGGTCACGACGATCGGCGTCAATTCCTATCTGTGGCGCGCCAGCCTCGACACGCTGAGCTTCATGCCGTTGCTCCAGACCGATTCGAATGGCGGCGTCATCGTCACCGACTGGTACGTCAATCCGAACACCCCGGCAGAGCGGATGAAGGTCACCGTCACCGTGCTCGACCAGGACCTGCGTGCCGATGCGCTGCGCGTCGCGGCGCTGCGCGAAGTCAATCGCACCGGCCAGTGGGTCGCCGCGCCGGTCCAGGCCGCGACCGTCCAGAAACTCGAGGACATCATCCTGACGCGCGCCCGCGATCTGCGCCGCGCCGCCATCGCCAAGGACTGATCGCCCGCTCCTTCAGTACAGGCTGGCGCACTGCCCGGCCCGGACGTGCGCCGGGCGGGGTTGATCGCGCCTGCTCCGCTTCGTAGTGCCGGGGCGAGAATTTGAAGGAAATGCCCACGTGTCGCGGTTCAATGCGCTGAAGTCCGATTCACACTGGCAAAAGGTGTGGGAAGAATGCCGCACCTTCGCCGCGCGCGACGACAGCCCCAAGCCCAAGTCGTTCGTGCTCGAGATGTTCCCCTACCCTTCAGGGCGCATCCATATGGGGCATGTCCGCAACTATACGATGGGCGACGTGCTAGCGCGCTTCCGCCGGATGCAGGGCATGGAAGTGCTCCACCCGATGGGCTGGGACGCGTTTGGCATGCCCGCCGAAAATGCCGCGATGGAAAAGAAGGTCCATCCGGGCAATTGGACTCGCCAGAACATCGCGACGATGAAGGCGCAGTTGAAGCGCCTCGGCTTCGCGCTCGACTGGACGCGTGAGCTGGCGACCTGCGAACCCGACTATTATGGGCACGAGCAGGCGATCTTCCTCGATTTCTTCGAGAACGGGCTGGTCTATCGCAAGGAATCCGCGGTCAATTGGGACCCGGTCGACATGACCGTGCTCGCCAACGAGCAGGTGATCGACGGGCGTGGCTGGCGCTCGGGCGCCTTGGTCGAGCGCCGCAAGCTCAGCCAGTGGTTCCTCAAGATCACCCAGTTCGCCGACGAGCTGCTCACTGGCGTCCAGGGGCTCGAGCATTGGCCGGACAAGGTCAAGCTGATGCAGGAGAATTGGATCGGCAAGAGCGAGGGCCTGCGGTTCAAGTTCACCTTGAGCGACGGCGGCGAGGTCGAGGTGTTCACCACCCGCCCCGACACGATCTTCGGTTCGAGCTTCGTCGCGATCGCGGCGGACCATCCGATCGCGCAGAAGCTCGCCACCGGCAACCCTGAGGTGCAGGCGTTCATCGAGCGCTGCAAGCAGGGCGGCACCACCGCGGCCGAGCTCGAGACGCAGGAGAAGCTCGGCTTCGATACCGGGCTGCGCGCGACGCATCCCTTTGATTCGGGTTGGCAACTTCCGGTCTACATCGCGAATTTCGTGCTGATGGACTATGGCACCGGCGCGGTGTTCGGCGTGCCCGCGCACGACCAGCGCGATTTCGAATTCGCGACCAAATACGATCTGCCGATCCGCCGCGTCGTCTCCGATGGCGACAAGACCGCGCCCGACTTCCACGAGCAGGAAGCCTATACCGGCCCCGGCACGCTGGTGAACTCGCACTTCCTCGACGGGCTCGACGTCGCCGACGCCAAGCGCGCGGTGATCCAGCGCGCCGGAGAGGCCGGCTGGGGCAACGGCACCACGGTGTGGCGGCTGCGCGACTGGGGCGTCAGCCGCCAGCGTTACTGGGGGACGCCGATCCCGATCATCCATTGCGAGAGTTGCGGCCCGGTCGGCGTGCCGCGCGAGCAGCTGCCGGTGGTGCTGCCCGAGGATGTCTCGTTCGACATCCCCGGCAACCCGCTCGACCGCCATCCGACCTGGAAGCATGTCGACTGCCCGAGCTGCGGCAGCCCGGCGCGGCGCGAGACCGACACGCTCGACACTTTCGTAGATTCGTCGTGGTATTTCATCCGCTTCGCCAGCCAGCCGGGCGACAAGCCGTTCGACAAGGCGGTTGCCGAGCAATGGCTGCCGGTTGGGCAGTATATCGGCGGCGTAGAGCACGCGATCCTGCACCTGCTCTACGCCCGCTTCTTCACCCGCGCGCTGCAGCATATCGGCAAGCTCGACGTGGCCGAGCCTTTCGCGGGGCTGTTCACCCAGGGCATGGTGACGCACGAGACCTACAAGGCGCAGGACGGGCGCTGGCTCTCCCCCGAAGAGGTTCGCAAGGACAGCGCCGGCGCGGTCGAGATAGCATCGGGCGACGTCGCCGAGATCGGCCGCATCGAGAAGATGTCCAAATCGAAGAAGAACACCGTCGATCCCGAGCCGATCGTCGACCAGTACGGCGCCGACGCGGTGCGCTGGTTCATGCTGTCGGACAGCCCGCCCGAGCGTGACCTCGAATGGAGCGAGAACGGCATCGAGGGCGCATGGCGCTTCGTCCAGCGGCTGTGGCGGCTTTTCGACGGTCTCGAGGACGCGCAGGGCGAGGACAAGGAGCTCGACCGCAAGCTTCACCGTACCATCCATGGCGTCGCCGGCGACATCGAGGCGCTGACCTTCAACAAGTCGGTCGCGCGACTCTACGAGCTGGTCAACGCCATCGAGAAGGCGCCGCCCTCCGCCTCGCGGACCATTGCGATCCGCACGCTCGCCCGAATCGTCGCGCCGATGGTGCCGCATATCGCCGAGGAAGCCTGGGCAGCGATGGGCCAGCCCGGACTGATCGCCGACGCGGCCTGGCCCGAGGTCGATCCCGCCTTGCTCGTCGACGACGAAGTCACGATTGCCGTGCAGGTGAATGGCAAGCTGCGCGATACGCTGGTACTACCCAAGGGAACGCCGAAGGACGCGATCGAAGCCGCGGCACTCTCCGCCGACAAGATCGTTCGGACGCTCGAGGGCAAGCCGCCCAGAAAGGTGATCGTCGTGCCCGACCGTCTGGTGAACATCGTCGCATGAGGGCGATCGCACTGCTCAGCGCCGCGGCGCTGACGCTCTCGGGCTGCGGGCTGCGTCCGCTCTATAGCGGCGGCAGCGGCGGCACGGTGCCGTCGTTGCTCGCGTCGGTACAGGTCGCGCCGATCGAGGGACAATCGGGCTGGCTGGTCTCCAACGCGCTACGCGACCGGTTGCACGCCGGCGACACCTCGCCACGCTATCGGCTGGAGATCCAGCTCGACGACCAGATTTCCGGCCTCGGCGTGCGTCGCGACGACAGCGTCGCCCGCGAGCGCCGCGCGCTGCGCGCACGCTATCAGCTCGTCGACCTGGCGAGCGGCGCGGTCGTGCTCGACGCGACCGCGGGCTCGGACGCCGGCATCGACGTGGTCGGCTCCGAATATGCGACGATTGCCGCCGAGAAGAGCGCGCTCGAGCGACTCTCCGGGATCGTCGCCGACCAGATCATTGCGCGCGTGGCCCGCTACGCCCAATCGGGCGCGACGCCCGCAGGGGCGGCGCCTGGTACCGCGGGGCAATGAAGGCCAGCGCGGGGCAGATCCGCGCCGCCGTCGACAAGCCTGATCCGGCGACACGGCTATATCTGTTCCACGGCCCCGACGAGGCCGGCGCGGTCGAGCTTGCCGAGCGACTGGGACGCGCGCTCGGCCCCGATGCCGAGCGCATCGATCTCGACATGAAGGCGCTGCGCGAACAGCCTGGGCGCCTGGCGGATGAAGCCGCGTCGCTGTCGTTGTTCGGCACTGCACGATTCGTTCGCATCACTGGCGTGGAAGAAGGCGCGGGCGAGGCGATCGCATTGCTCCTCGCCGCCGAGCGCGCCGGCAACCCGGTGATCGCGATCGGGCCCGGACTCAAGGCGAGCGGCAAATTGGTGAAGGCGGCCATCGCCGCCCCCACCGCCCTGGCCTTTGCCTGCTATGTCCCCGAGGGCATCGACGCAGCCCGCCTGGCGACGACGGTGGCACGCGAGCACGGGCTGCGCCTAACCGGCGACGTACCGCAGCGGCTTGCTGCCGCGACCGGCGGGGATCGTGCGGTCCTTGCTCGCGAGGTCGAGAAGCTCGCCCTCTATCTCGATGCCGCGCCCGAGCGTCCTCGCGACGCCGACGGCGATGCCTTGGATGCGATCGGCGCCGACCTGGGCGATACCGAGCTGTTCCACGCGATCGACGCCGTACTCGATGGACGCGTCGCCGAGATCGGGAACGAACTGGCCGGATTGGGCGACGGCGTGGCGGTGCCGCTGATGCGGCAGTTGTCACGCCGCCTGATGACCCTGGCAGAGCTGCGCGCCGACATGGACCGTGGCGCCTCGGTCGACGAAGTGCTTGAAAAGCATCGTGTCTTCTTCCGCGAGAAGGCCGCGACGGGCCGCGCGCTGCGGCGCTGGAACGCCACGCAGATGGCACGGGCGATCCAACGCGTGCGCGAGACCGAGCGGGCGCTGATGCATTCGGGAAGCGCCGGGGAAGTACTCGCCGACGCGGAGTGCACTGCAATCGCCCGCGTCGCGGCGCGCGCGCGAGGCTGACTAGATCCGCTCGCCGGTGAGCCGCTGACAGACCATGTCGAGCTGGTCGAGCGTCGAATAGCTCAGCGTCAGCGTGCCGCCCTTTGCAGCATGGGCGATACGGACGTTGAGTCCCAAGACATCGCCTAATTGCCGCTCGAGCGCTTCGATGTCGGCATTGCGGAAGGCGGCATTGCCGTCCCCGCCTTTGCGCTGGCTGGCGGGCTTGACGTCGCGGGCGAGCCTTTCGGTATCGCGGACCGAAAGCCCCTTTTCGGCCACCGTGCGGGCAAGCCGTTCGGCGTCGGGCGCACCGATCAGCGCCCGCGCATGCCCCATCTCGATCGCGCCTTCAATCACCATCTGCCGGACAGGCTGCGGAAGATCGAGCAACCTCAGTAAGTTGGCGACATGGCTACGCGATTTGTGAACCAATCGGGCGAGCGCTTCCTGGGTATGACCGAATTCGCCGATCAGCCGGGCATAGGCCTCGGCCTCTTCGATCGCATTGAGGTCCTCACGCTGAATATTCTCGACAAGCGCGATTTCCATCGTCTCGGCATCGGTGAGCTCGCGGACGAGAACCGGCACCTCGTGCAGCCGCGCACGCTGCGCTGCGCGCCAGCGTCGCTCGCCCGCAACGATCTGATAGCTGTGGCCATGCGGGCGCACGACGATCGGCTGGATCAACCCGCGCGACGCAATAGATTCGGCGAGATCGTCGAGCGCCGCCTCATCGAAATGGCGGCGAGGCTGACCGGGGTGCGGCGCCATCGCGCTCACCGGAAGCATCCGCACGGCGGACCCGCTGCCGCGCTCGCCGCCGCCGGACACTGGAGCCTCGGCGACGCTATCTCCGAGCAGCGCGCTGAGGCCTCGCCCGAGGCCATGCTTGCGAGGAGTGGGATCGTTCATGCGGCTTTCCTCAGCTTCGGCAGGCGCTCGATCACTTCACGTGCCAGCGCGATATAGGCTTCGGACCCGGCGCAGCGGTAATCGTAGATCAGCGCCGGCATGCCGTGACTCGGCGCCTCCGACAGGCGCACGTTGCGCGGGATCACCGTATCAAAGACGACCTTGCCGAGTACCGCGCGAACGTCGTCGGCTACTTGGTCGGTAAGGCGGTTGCGACGGTCGTACATCGTCAACGCGACGCCGAGGATCGACAGGCCAGGATTGAAGCGGCTCCGAATCCGGTCGATCGTGCTGAGCAATTGGCTCAACCCCTCGAGCGCGAAGAACTCGCATTGAAGCGGCACCAGAAGCGCGTGCGCCGCGACCATGGCATTGATCGTCAGCAGGCCGAGCGATGGCGGGCAATCGATCAGCACCACGTCCCAACGAGCCGCAGCGTGACGCGCCAGCGCCGCATCAAGGCGATGCGTACGGGCTTCGAATTCAATCAACTCGATCTCCGCTCCGGACAGGTCTTGCGTCGCCGGGACGATGTCGAGCCGCGGCACCTTGGTGGCGATCGCCACGTCGTCGAGGCTCGCGCTGCCGACGAGCAAATCATATGTTGAATGCTGGTCGCGCTCGGCGCGGCCGATGCCCAGCCCCGTCGATGCATTACCTTGCGGATCGAGATCGAGTAGCAGAACTCTACTTCCGGTTGCAGCGAGCGCAGTGCCGACGTTGATCGCAGTGGTGGTTTTACCCACCCCGCCCTTCTGGTTCGCGATTGCTATGCAGATCATCTGGGCTGCACCTTCCGGGCTACCACGATACCGGAATCCGGTTGGGTAACGCTTGGTTCCACGTGGAACACACCTTGCCATTTCCGACGTGCGGCATCTACCTCGGACTGCGCATTTCGTCCCTTTGGCAGTATCCAAATTGTGGATAGATCGCTGCAATGCTGCGCCGACTTGAGGAGTTGCGATAGCTCGGCAACGGCGCGCGCCGAAATTACTGAGACCGGGGTTTTGGATCTGAACGCTTCCACGCGGCCCTTTTCGATTGACACTCGCGGGCTCAGCCCCAGCGCGCCAACGACACTCTCCAGAAATGCAACACGGCGTGCGCGGGGTTCGCAGAGGACAACCTCTTGGTCGGTGAGGATGCCTACCACCATCCCCGGAAGCCCGGCGCCGCTGCCAATATCAAGCCACGCGCCCTCTTTTGCGTCCGTAGCGATTGGCACGAGCTGCGCGGAATCGACGATATGACGCGCCCACATGCCCGTTAGCGTGGAAGAAGCCACGAGGTTTTGCTCCTCGGCCTCAGCAGCAAGCATTTCAGCATATTTTGCCAGGAGCGTTTCACGTGGAACGCCGAAACGCTCCCTAATCCACACCCGCGCCTCTTCTTCGGTCATGCGGAAGCCCTGCGCGCGCGAAGAAGGATGGCCGATAGCGCCGCCGGAGTAACGCCGCGTATTCTCGATGCGGCTCCCAAGGTCTGCGGGCGCGCGGCGCTGAGCTTTTCAACCATCTCGTTCGACAAACCAGGAATGGCGGCAAAGTCCAGATCAGAACCTAGACGCACAGAATCGTTGCTCCGTAATTGGGCTACCTCAGCGGCCTGCCGCTCAAGATAAGGCGCATAGCGGGCGTCCTCGATGAATTCCGCTAACAAGGGCGTGGGCTCGACGTCGAGCGCGAGATGATCCAGCTCAACGCCGGAAAACCGCAACCATTCCTTTGCAGAGCGACGTGCGCCATCGAGACCGACCGGAGCGCCGCGGGAATTAATTGCAGACGCCGTTAGTGGGGCGCGGAACACGGCCTCGAGCCGAGCGCGTTCCTCCACGTGCGTGCGTTGTCGGACAATCCGGTCGTGCCCCAAGAGTCCCAACTGCGCGCCTAGGTCGCCCAGCCGAGTCTCGGCGTTGTCCGCACGCAGCCGAAGCCGGAACTCGGCGCGCGCGGTCAGCATGCGATAGGGCTCGGTGACGCCCTGCAAGACGAGGTCGTCGACCATTACACCGAGATAACTCGTCGCTCGGTCCAAGACCAAGCTGTCGAGATCGCAAGCAAACGCCGCCGCGTTCGCACCGGCGACCAGCCCCTGCCCCGCCGCCTCTTCATATCCGGTCGTGCCGTTGATTTGTCCTGCGCAGTAGAGGCCGGCTATTTCTGGAAGGGCGAGTGTCGTATCCAGTGCACGCGGGTCTAGATAATCATATTCGACCGCATACCCTGGCGTCACGATTGCGGCGCGCTCGAGTCCAGCGACGGTCGCGACCATTGCCTGTTGGACGTCGACCGGAAGCGACGTAGACATGCCGTTGGGATATATCAGATGGGTGTCCAGGCCTTCGGGCTCTAGGAAGATCTGATGTCCATCGCGATCTCCGAAGCGATGCACCTTGTCTTCGATCGACGGACAATAGCGTGGACCCTGCGCGTCGATGGCACCCGTGAATAATGGCGATCGATCAAGCCCCGCGCGGATGACATCATGCGTCGACGTCGTGGTTCGCGTGACGCCACAATGTAGCTGTGGGAGGGTCCGCCGCCGCGTGACTGGTGACATGGTCCACGGATCTTCGTCCGACGGCTGCTCGGCAACACGCGCCCAATCGATCGTCCGACCATCGATGCGCGGCGGCGTGCCCGTCTTGAGCCTTGCCATCGGCAATGCGAGTTCACGCAGCTGTCCAGCCAACTGCGTCGCGGCGGCTTCCCCGACTCGGCCACCGGCCGCGCGCTCCTCGCCCCGGAAGATGCGGCCGCCCAGGAACGTCCCTGTGGCCAGCACAACGGACCTGGCGTGAAGTAGAGTGCCGTCTGCCAGCCGCACTCCGGCGATCGCGCCCGCGTGCACCTCGAGCGCGAACGCTTCGCCGGCCACCAACGTTAGATCGGCTTGCGCGTTGAGCATCGCCTGGATCGCGGCCGCATAACGCACTCGGTCGGCCTGGACACGGGGCCCCTGCACCGCGGTGCCTTTGCTCCGATTTAGCATGCGATAATGGATGCCGGCGGCGTCTGCCGCGCGTGCGATGAGGCCGTCGAACGCATCGACCTCGCGGACTAGATGCCCCTTCCCGAGCCCCCCGATTGCCGGGTTGCATGACATCGCACCTAGGTTGGCGAGGTCGAAGCTGAGTAATGCCGTCTTCGCGCCGCGCCGCGCAGACGCAGCGGCGGCTTCGGTGCCGGCATGGCCCCCGCCGATGACGATCACATCGAATTGCATGCAGCCGCGCTACCGCGTCTCGGCCCTCAGGTCAAAAGCGTTCCACGTGGAACATTTATTTGCCAATGCAGAATTGTGAAAACAGCGCGTCGAGCATCGCCTCGACACCCGCGCGTCCCGTGATCGCATCGAACGCATGTCGCGCCGCGCGAAGTTCCTCGGCCAGGATCAGCAGATCATGTTGCACCGCAGCACGTCCAAGCGCGGCCGCCGCAGCGATCGCCAGGCCTCGTTGTCGTTGGTTGAGCGCAAGCTCGTCTTCCGGAGGCAATAGCTGAACCGCCAGCGCGTCGAGCCGCGCCCATAACGCATCCAACCCCGCCCCCGTCGCGGCCGATACAGCGAGGTCCGCCGACGTCGGGGCCGCCCGTTCCGGGACGTCACAGCGCGCATGCAGCCAGAGCACCTTCGAATGCGACGGCGGCGGCGCATCGCCCAGCCAGAGCACGACATCGGCTGCCTCGAGCGCCGCGCGGGTGCGATCGATACCGATGGCCTCGATCGGGTCCGCGGTCTGCTCGGCAAGACCCGCGGTATCGATCAGCAGCCAGGCAACGCCGCGCCGCACCACCGGCACCTCGATCCGGTCGCGCGTGGTACCGGCGATCGCCGAGACGATCGCCGCCTCGCGCTCGGCCAGCGCGTTGAGCAAGGTCGACTTGCCGGCATTGGGCGGCCCGGCAAGGACGACGCGCAGTCCATCGCGCAGCCGCTCGATCGGCGGTCGCGCGGTGACCTCGGCGATGTCCCGTGCGAGAGCCGCAGCGGCGGCGTGAAGCTCGGCAAGCGTCTCTGCCTCCGCGGCGACATCGTCCTCGTCGCTGTGATCGAGCTGCGCCTCGACCTGCGCGGACAATGCCAGCAATCGCCGGTTCCAGCCTTCCACGGCATGGCGCAAGGCGCCTTCGGTCGCGCGTACCGCCATGCGCCGCTGCGCCTCGGTTTCCGCCTGAAGGAGGTCGCCGAGCCCCTCGGCCTCGCTGAGATCGATTCGGCCGTTCGCCAAAGCACGCCGCGTGAACTCGCCCGGTTCGGCCTGCCGGAGCCCGTCAATCGCACCGAGCGCCGCCGCTACCGCGCGCACCACCGCGCGGCCGCCGTGCAGATGCAGCTCGACCAGGTCCTCCCCGCTCGCGCTCTTGGGACCAGGAAAGGTCAGGACCAGCGCGCGATCGAGCAGCAGCCCCGTCGCCGGATCGTGGAGCGGTCGAAGTCCCGCGCGGCGCGGCTCGGGTAGAGTGCCCGCCAGCAGTTCGGCGGCGTCGAAGGCTGCGGGCCCGCTTACGCGCAGCACGGCGATGGCAGCCGGCGGCGCACCGCTCGACACCGCGAAGATCGTGTCCATGTTCAGCCGCTTTTGTTGCCGCTTTCCAGCATCGTGCGCCAGAAGTTCATCGTCCCCTCGCCCATCGGCCCCCAATTGCGGATCATGTCGGCAAAGCCTTCGGGGGTTCCTTGCTTCTCCACGGCTTCGACCATCATCTGGACATAGCGGTCGTGCACCGGCGACAGGTCCGGAAGCCCCATCGCGCGGCGCGCCTCCTCGGGCGTGCAATCGACTTCGAGATTGATCTTCATGCGGCCGTCTCCGTTGCGCGGGCCGCGGAGCGGCTGCTAGGTCTTAGGCCATGTATGCGCGCGACCATGCCGGAATCGCAACGCCCATTGGACTCGTCCGGGTGGAAGGGGACGAGCAGGCATTGGGCGCGATTCGCATCGGTGGCGATGGAGCGCCTAGCAGGGGCAGTGCCGCAGCAGTCCGTGCCGCCGCCGAGCAGCTCGAGCAATGGTTTGCCCGCGAACGGGAGGCATTCGACGTCGCGCTCGAACCGGCGGGTACGCCACGCGGCAAGGCATTGCGTGCCGGGCTGATCGCCGTCGGCTATGGCGAGACGCTGAGCTATGGCGCGCTCGCGCTGCGGCTCGGATCGAGCCCGCGCGCGATCGGCCAGCTCTGCGCGCGCAATCCCTTCCCGATCCTCGTCCCCTGCCACCGCGTGCTCGGCAGCGGCGGCGCGCTCGGCCATTATTCGGCCGGCGACGGACCCAAGACCAAATCCTGGCTGCTCGAGCATGAGCGGCGCGACTTCGGAGACACCTTGTTATGACGATCCAGATCGACGCGACCGACCACAGCGGCAGCTTCGACGCTTATGTTGCCGAGCCCGCGAGCACCCCGCGTGGCGCAATCGTGGTGATCCAGGAGATTTTCGGGGTGAACCCCGGGATCCGCAAGAAGTGCGACGGCTGGGCCGCGGCGGGCTATCTGGCAGTGGCGCCCGACCTATTCTGGCGGCTCGAACCGGGAATCGAGCTCGACCCCGACGTGCCCGAGCAGTTCCAGCAGGCGCTCGGCTGGATGAACCAGTTCGACCAAGGGAACGGAATCGAGGACATCGAAGCGACGATCAAGGCGGCGCGTGCCAGGCTGGGCGGCACCGGCAAGGTCGGCGTGGTCGGCTATTGCCTCGGCGGCCGCCTCGCCTTCATGACCGCGGCGCGTACCGATGCCGATGCCAGCGTCGGCTACTACGGCGTCGGTATCGACAATCTGCTCGGCGAGAAGCACGCGATCGCCAAGCCAGTGCTGCTCCACATCCCCCAGGCCGACCATTTCGTCACGCCCGAGGCGCAGGCGAAGATGCACGAGGGCCTGGATGACCACCCCAAGGTCACGCTGTACGACTATCCCGGCGAGGATCACGGCTTCGCCGCCGAGATGGGCAAGCGCCGCTCGGAAACGGCGGCGCAACTAGCGGACAAGCGAACGGCGGAATTCTTCGCCGAGCATATCGGCTAGAGCTTTCGCCGCCCCGACGCTAGGCCGGGGCGGCGATTAGCCGGAAGCGTCATGCAAAGAAGCTGGTGATCCCCGGTGTCTCGTGGCTGCCGACCCAGCCTTCGTAGATCATCCGGAACGCGACGAAGACGATCACCGCGAGGCCGACATAGGCGATCCACTTGTAGCGATCGATCAGCTTGGCGATCACGTTGGCGGCGATCCCCATCAAAGCGACCGAGAGCAGCAGCCCGACGACGAGAATGCCGGGATGCTCCCGCGCGGCGCCCGCGACGGCAAGGACATTGTCGAGGCTCATCGAGACGTCGGCGACGGCGACGGCCCAGGCCGCAGCTGCGAAGCTGCGTGCCGGCTTGAGCCCCGAATGCTCATCGCCGCCGATCTCCGCCGAGCCCTCGCTATGGCTGCCGGCGCGGATCTCGCGCCAGAATTTCCAACTCACCCAGAGCAGCAGCAGTCCGCCGGCGAAGATCAGCCCGACGATCCCCATCAGCCAGCTGACGACGAGCGCAAAGGCGATCCGCAGCAGCAACGCCGCGCCGATGCCGATCAGGATGACCTTCTTGCGCTGGTCGGCGGGAAGCCCCGCAGCTAGCGCGCCGACGACGATCGCATTGTCGCCGGCCAGCACCAGATCGATCATCAGCACCGAGCCGAACGCGGCGAGCCGGGCCGGATCGCCGAGATTGGAGAAATCGGCGACGATGTGCTGCCAGATGTCGGCGGGGGAGCCGATGCCGGATGCGGCGGCGCTGAGGATCAGGTCGAGCATAGTCCCTGCCTAGCGTGATGCGGATGGCATGCAAGCCTTCTAACTCCCCTCCCTGAAAGGGAGGGGGCGGGGGTGGGTGCGAGCGTCAGCGAGCCCAACGAGATGCGTCGAAAAGAAAAGGCCGGGCATCGAGCCCGACCTTTTCTAAACCCACCCATGATCGGGTGAACAGCGCCCCGCGCTGTTCAGGCAATGCCGGGGGCATGGCCGACCCGATCATCCCTCCCTTTCAGGGAGAGGGAAAACAAGGACTATTGATTCATCGAGTCGAAGAAGTCCTCGTTGGTCTTCGAATCCTTCATCTTGTCGAGCAGGAATTCCATCGCGTCGATCGTGCCCATCTGCATGAGGATGCGGCGCAGCACCCACATCTTGGTGAGCTTGGCCTTGTCGACGAGCAATTCTTCCTTGCGGGTACCCGACTTGCCGACGTCAAGCGCCGGGAAGATGCGCTTGTCCGCCACCTTGCGATCGAGCACGATTTCCGAGTTGCCGGTGCCCTTGAACTCTTCGAAGATGACTTCGTCCATGCGACTGCCGGTGTCGATCAGCGCGGTGGCGATGATCGAGAGCGAGCCCCCTTCCTCGATGTTGCGCGCGGCGCCGAAGAAGCGCTTGGGGCGCTGGAGCGCGTTGGCGTCCACGCCGCCGGTCAGCACCTTGCCCGAGCTCGGCACCACGGTGTTGTAGGCGCGGCCGAGGCGCGTGATCGAGTCGAGCAGGATCACTACGTCCTTCTTGTGCTCGACCAGGCGTTTCGCCTTTTCGATCACCATTTCAGAGACTTGCACGTGGCGCTGGGCCGGCTCGTCGAAGGTCGAGCTGATCACCTCGCCCTTCACGCTGCGCTGCATGTCGGTGACTTCCTCGGGACGCTCGTCGATGAGCAGCACGATCAGGAAGACCTCGGGATGATTGTCGGTGATCGCCTTGGCAATGTTCTGGAGCAGAACCGTCTTACCGACGCGCGGCGGCGCGACGATCAATGCGCGCTGGCCCTTGCCCTGCGGCGCGACGATGTCGATCACGCGCGCCGACTTGTCCTTGACCGTGGGATCGAGACTGTCGAGCGTCAGCTTTTGCTCGGGGTAAAGCGGGGTGAGATTGTCGAAATTGACGCGGTGACGGACCGCATCGGGATCGTCGAAATTGACCGAGACCAAGCGGGTGAGCGCGAAATAGCGCTCGCCGTCCTTGGGGCCGCGGATCTCGCCTTCGACCGTGTCGCCGGTGCGCAGGCCGAATTTGCGGACCTGGTTGGGCGAGACATAGATATCGTCGGGACCTGCGAGATAGTTCGCCTGCGGGCTGCGCAGGAAGCCGAAGCCGTCAGGGAGCACTTCGATCGTGCCCTCGCCCATGATCTGCTCGCCATTCTCGGCCTGGGCCTTGAGGATCGCGAACAGAAGATCCTGCTTGCGCAAGGTCGATGCGCTTTCGACGCCCAGCTCCTCGGCCATCGAGACCAATTCTGCGGGCGGGGTTTTCTTGAGTTCCTTGAGGTGCATGGGGAGTCCGGGTGCTGGGAAGCTATGGGGAGAGCGTCGGTCGGCGGATGCGCGCGGTGGGCGATGCTGGAAGGAAGGAACCGCCGCCTGGAAGAGCGTTCGGCCTAGGTCGCGAATTAGGTGTCGCCCTCTCCCAAGTCAACGGGGCATCGCACCGATTCGCGCGCAGGAAAATTGCGAAAAGCGCAGGCGCGCCGCAAAATTAGAACGGTTTTACCACCGCGAGCACGACGATCACCACGACAGCGAGCGCCGGCACTTCGCCGAGCAGTCGCAAGCGGCGTGGCGGAATTGCGCCCTGGCCCCTGGCGAGCTTCTTCGAATAGCCGACCGCCCAGCCATGATAGCCACTCAGCGCCACCACGAAGAGCAGTTTCGCATGGAGCCAGCCGAGCCCCGGCTGGCCGTCGAGCAACCCGACATTGACGGCAAGCGTAAGTCCGAGCAGCCAGACGATCGCCACCGAGGGCACGAGGATCATCCGGCGGAGCAATGCCTCGCGTTTTTCCCAAGCCGCGGCCTCGGGCGTGCCCAGCGCCTCCTGATGGTGGACGAGATAGCGCGGCAGCAGGAACAGCCCCGCCATCCAGAAGATGACGAAGATGATGTGGAACGCCTTGATCCACAGATAGGCGCTGCCCAGAAATCCGGTCATCTTCCCCCCCGCACCAGCGCCATTAATTGCTCGACATGCCCGATCGGCGTGTCGGGCAGGATACCGTGGCCGAGATTGAACACGTGCGGGCGCTCTGCAAAGGCCGAAAGAATGCGATCGATCGCGCTGTCCAACGTCGCGCCGCCAGCGATCAGTGCGAGTGGATCGAGATTGCCCTGGACCGGCAGATGCTCCGGCAGCGAGGCATGCGCCCAGGCTGGGTCGACGGTCTCGTCGACGCCGATCGCGTCCACCCCGGTCTCCCGCGCATAGGCCGGGAGCTTGCCGCCAGCGCCCTTGGGGAAGCCGATCACCGGCACGTGCCGCGCACGACCGTGCAACGCCGCGACGATCCGCGCGGTCGGCGCGATCACCCACTGCTCGAACTGCGCCGGGCTGAGGCTGCCCGACCAGCTGTCGAACAATTGTACCGCCTCGACCCCCGCTGCGATCTGTCCGAGCAGATAGTCGATCGTGCAATCGGCGATGCGGTCGACCAGCGCCTGCATCAGCGCCTGGTCGCGATAAGCCAATCGGCGTGCCTCGGCCTGTTCGCGGCTGCCCTGGCCCGTGATCATATAGGTGGCGACGGTCCAGGGGCTGCCGGCAAAGCCCAGGAAGGTGGTCTGGGGCGGCAATTGCGCGGCGACCCTCCGGACAGTGCCGTAGATCGGTTCGAACTTCTCAGGCGAGTGCTGGAGGGCGTCCAGCACCGCGCGCGCCTGCACGGTCGGGGCGAGCCGCGGGCCCTCGCCGGTCTCGAACCACAGATCCTGCCCCAGCGCCATCGGGACGATCAGGATGTCGGAGAACAGGATCGCGCCGTCCATGCCGAAGCGGCGGATCGGCTGGAGCGTGATCTCGGCGGCGGCCTCCGGGTCCAGCGCCAGCGCGAGGAACCCGCCTTTCTCCTCACGGAGGGCACGATATTCGGGGAGATAGCGCCCGGCCTGGCGCATCAGCCAGATTGGCGGGACTGGCTGGCGCTGGCCCTTGAGCGTCGCGAGCAGGGGCTTGGTGGGATCGGCGTGCATCGCGCGGTCTCTGCACCGTCCCAGCGGCCAGTTCCAGTCCGTTCGCCCTGAGCTTGTCGAAGGGCGGCATGCCCGGGTCGTGAGGCCGGAGAGTCGTGCTTCGACAAGCTCAGCACGAACGGGCGATTGGATGTCCGAAGCCCATCCGCGACCCGAACCCAATATCTATAAGAAAGAGAATCTATAGGTTGTTGGAGTCAGTAGGCGCGTGGAAGCCGGGAAACCCGGAATCGCCCAAGGCTTTCCCACAGATTGACTCCATCGCCGCCACGCAGCGCCTCGGATTCGGGGACACGCTCCCCGCTTTCCACAGCCTGTGCATCGGAACGGGGGCCTGGGGACGGGGTTGTGGAAGAAACTGCGCCGATGCCTCGGTTTCGACGCGCTTGGCCGCTGCGCCTGGTTGCGCTAGCGGCTGTCCGGCATGTTTTCCACAGATTCACGCACGGCCTGAATGCGGCTCCATCTCCATTTGCTTTCCGACTCCACCGGCGAGACGCTGGAGAATATCGCCAAGGCCGCGCTTGCGCAGTTCGACGATGTCGAAACGCTGCGGCACTTCTGGCCGATGGTGCGCAGTGAGGCGCATCTCGAGCGGATCCTGCAGGAAATCGCGCAAAATCCTGGGCTGGTGATCTTCACCTTGGTCAATGCCGATGTCCGCCGCACGCTCGAGAGCCGCTGCCGCGCGATGGGGCTGCCGGCGATCGCGCCGCTCGATCCGGTCAGCCATGCGCTGTCGGGGTTGCTCGGCCAGGAAGCCAAGGCGCGGCCGGGTCGGCAGCACACGCTCGACGCCGCCTATTTCGCGCGCGTCGACGCGATCCAGTTCACCATCGCGCATGACGATGGCATCGGCGCCGACGATTGGGAGGAATGCGACATCGTCCTGGCCGGCGTGTCGCGCTCGTCCAAGACCCCGACCTCGATCTATCTCGCCAATCGCGGTTACAAGACCGCCAATATCCCGATCGTCGTCGAATCGCCGCCGCCGCCGCAATTGTTCGGTCTCAAGCATCCTTTGGTGGTTGGGCTCACCACCAGTGCCGACCGGCTGGTGCAGATCCGCCGCAACCGGCTGCTGTCGCTCAACCAGAGCCCGGAGACGGCCTATGTCGACCAGGATTCGGTCCAGCGCGAGATCGCCTATGCGCGCCGCATGTTCGCCGACAATGGCTGGCCGGTGATCGACGTCACCCGGCGGTCGATCGAGGAGACCGCGGCGGCGATCATCCAATTGTGCAACGAGCGCACCTTGCGCGCGCGCGACTCATGAACCTCGTGCTCGCTTCGCAGAGCGCCTCGCGCCGGGCGATGCTCGATGCGGCCGGCGTACAGCATGAGGCCGTCGCCGCGCAGGTTGACGAGGCTACTGCCAAGGAATCGCTGATCGCCGGCGGTATCTCCGCGCGCGACTTGTCGGACGCGCTCGCCGAGTTGAAGGCGCTCAAGGTCTCGCGGATGGCCCCGGGCGCGCTTGTGCTCGGCGGCGATTCGGTCGTCGCCCTCGACGACGGCACCCTGCTCGACAAGCCGGTGAGCCTCGAAAATGCCGCCGAGCATCTCCGCAGGATGTCGGGCCGCCACCACGATATCTATTCCGCGGCGGTGATCGCGGAGAACGGCCATGCCGTCTGGCGGCATGTCGATCGCGCGCGGCTGTTCGTCCGGCCGCTGTCCGAGGATTTCATCGCGCGCTATCTCGACTTGGAATGGCCGGCGATCGCGGCTTGTGTCGGCTGCTTCCGCATCGAGGGGCCCGGCGTGCAATTGTTCAGCCGCACCGAAGGCAGCCATTTTACGATACTCGGCATGCCGTTGCTGCCCTTGCTCGACTATCTGCGCGTGCGAGGCGTTCTGACGTCATGACACCCTATGCCGAAGTGATCGGCGACCCGATCGCCCATTCAAAATCGCCGCTGATCCACGGCTTCTGGCTCGACGCGCTCGACATCCATGCCGAATACCGCCTGGCGCACGTCACCCCCGACGCGCTGGCCAGCTATTTCGAGTCGCGGCGCGCTGATCCCGCCTGGCGCGGCTGCAACATCACCATCCCGCACAAGCAGGCCGCGCTCGACCATGTCGAGGATCGCGGCAATGTCCGCGGCTCGATCGGCGCGATCAACACCGTGATGCGCGGCGACGACGGCGCACTGGTCGGCACCAACACCGATGCCGGCGGCTTCTACGCGCCGATCGCCGGGCTCGACCTCGAAGGCCGCCACGCGGTGGTGATCGGCGCCGGCGGTGGCGCCCGCGCGATCCTGTTCGCGCTGTCGAAGGTAGGGATCGGCCGCGTCACTGTCCTCAATCGCAATGTGCTCAAGGCGGCAGCGTTGCTGTCGAGCTTCGGGATCAAGGGCGACGCGGTGCCGCTCGGCAGTCCGCTGCCGCCTGCCGACCTGTTGGTCAATGCCAGCGCGCTGGGGATGCAGGGCCAGCCGCCGCTCGAGCTCGACCTGGCGCCGCTTCCTGAGCATGCCGTGGTCTACGATATCGTCTATGCGCCGCTCGAAACCGCGCTGCTCGCCCAGGCGCGCGCGCGCGAGCTCGACACGGTCGACGGGCTCGACATGCTGATCGGCCAGGCCGCGCTGGCGTTCGAATTGTTCTTCGGTGCCGAGCCGCCGCGCGACCGCGACGAGGCGCTGCGCGACCTGCTCACGCGATGATCACGGTCGGCCTCACCGGCTCGATCGGAATGGGCAAGTCGACCGTGGCGCAGATGTTCGCCGACGAAGGCGTGCCGGTGTTCGACGCCGACGAGACCGTGCACCGGCTCCAGGGCCCCGGCGGCGCGCTGATCGAGTCGATCGAGGCGGCGTTTCCCGATACCACCGGTCCTGAGGGCGTCGACCGCACTGCGCTCCGCGAGGCGGTGTTCGGCGATGAGGCGGCGTTCGCCCGGCTCGAGGCGTTGGTCCACCCCGCCGTCGCCGCGGCGCGCGACGCTTTCCTCGCCGCGCACCGCGATGCACCTGTCGTGGTGCTCGACGTGCCCCTGCTGTTCGAAGCAGGCGGCTGGGCGCGGGTCGACAAGGTCGTCGTGGTTTCGGCGCCGCCCGAAGTGCAGCGCGCGCGCGTGCTTGGGCGACCCGGCATGACCGTCGAGCGCTTCGAGGCGATCCTGGTCCGCCAGCTCCCCGACGCGGAAAAGCGCGCCCGTGCCGACTTCGTGATCGCCACCGACACGCCGCTGGCGGAGACTCGCGAGCAGGTGCGTGCGGTCCTGGCTTGCCTAGCCGCGCCGGCAGGCCGATAAGGCGGCATGCGCGAAATCGTGTTCGATACCGAAACGACGGGGCTCAGCTTCGCGGGCGGAGACCGGCTGGTCGAGATCGGCTGTATCGAAATGCACAACCGGGTACCCACCGGCAGGCATTTCCACCAATATATCAACCCGCAGCGCGACATGCCGGCCGAGGCCGAGCGCGTCCATGGGCTGAGCGCGCGCTTCCTTTCGGACAAGCCGCTGTTCCACGACGTGGTCGAGGACCTGCTCGAATTCCTCGGCGATTGCCCGCTGGTCGCGCACAATGCCGGTTTCGACTTTTCGTTTCTCAACGGCGAGCTCGGCCGCTGCGGCCGGCCGGTGATCTGCACCACCCGCATGGTCGACACGCTGGCGATCGCCCGCGTCAAGCATCCCGGCGCCAAGCACACGCTCGATGCCCTGTGCAGCCGCTACGGGATCGATCTCAGCGCCCGCCAGCTCCACGGCGCATTGCTCGACGCGCAGTTGCTGGCGCAGGTCTATGTCGAACTGACCGGCGGCCGCCAGATCACGCTGGGCCTCGCGGTCGACGCGCCGGTGATGCGCGAGACGCCGGCGGAGGCGCCGAACCGCGTGCATGTGCGGCCTGCCCGGCATTTTGCGGCATCGGCCGTGGAACTTGAGCGCCACGCAGCCTTTGTCCAAGGATTGGAGGACCCGCTCTGGGCCCTGGCCGCATCCGGTTAGCCGGATCCGGCCGCCGGGCATGGAACGGGCGGCCTCGTTTGAAGTGGAGGTATAAGTCATGGATATCCGAGTCTCTGGCCATCAGGTCGAAACCGGTGATGCGCTCAAGACGCTGGTCACCGAACGGCTCCAGGGTATCGCCGACAAATATTTCTCGCGTGCCCTCTCCTCGCAGGTCACCTTCGGCAAGGGCCCGCACGACAACGGCTTCACCTGCGACATCATCATGCACGTGATGCAGGGCCTGGTGCTCAAGGCGGCCAATCGCGGGATGGAAGCCAACGGCGCGTTCGACGGCGCCGCCGATCGGATCGACAAGCAGCTGCGCCGCTACACCCGCCGGCTCAAGGATCGTCAGAACGGCGCGATCAGCGCGCTCGCGGAGAACGGCGCCTATGACAATGCCGGCTATACCTTGTTCCAAGAGCCGGCCGAGGAGGAAGAACCCGCCGAGGCGCCGCTGATCATCGCCGAAACGCGCGTCGACGTGCCCGAGGCGACGGTGTCGGACGCAGTGATGATGCTCGACCTGCGCCACACCAACGCGCTGCTGTTCAAGAACACGGCGACGGGCACGCACAATATGGTCTATCGCCGCGGCGACGGCACGATCGGATGGGTTGAGCCCAACCGCACACAGGCCTAGGGGAAGCGCGCCCGGGGGGCGATCTTTTGGACATGTGATGACCGAACTCAGCGATTTGCTGATGCCCGAGGCGGTGCTCGCCGGCTTGGGCGCGGCGAACAAGAAGACCCTGTTCCAGCAACTCGGCACCGCCGCGGCGCGCGCTTATGGCGTCGACGCGAAGCTGGTGACCGAGCGGCTGGCCGAGCGCGAGAAGCTCGGCTCGACCGGCTTCGGCAGCGGGATCGCGATCCCCCATGCCAAGCTCGAGGGGCTCAAGCGCGTCGCCGGAATTTTTGTACGGCTCGACCAGCCGGTCGATTTCGTCGCGATCGACGATCTGCCGGTGGACCTGGTGTTCATGCTGCTGTCGCCGGTGGGTGCGGGTGCCGAGCATTTGAAGGCGCTCGCCTGCGTGTCGCGCAAGCTGCGCGACCGCAATTTCGCCGCCAAGCTGCGCGGCGCGGGATCGCCGGACGCTTTGTTCGCGCTGCTCGCCGGCGTGGAGACGCGTGACGCCGCCTGAGGCGCCCCGCGGCGCCGAGGCGCATTTCCGCGCGCTCGAATCGCTCTACGCCGCGGCGCCGATCAACCGCTTGTTCGAATCGACGCTCGAGATCGCCGAGGGCGGCGTCGCGCGGATTCGGTTCGATATCGACTCGCGCTTCTTCCACGCGGCAGGTGCGGTGCACGGCACGAGCTATTTCAAGATGCTCGACGACGCCGCTTTCTACGCGGCGAACAGCCTCGTCACCGACCGCTTCCTGCTCACCACTGCGTTCAACCTGCTGTTCACCAAGCCCTTGGGCGAGGGACCCGTGATCGCCGAGGGACGCTGGGTGAGCGGGCAGCGCCGGGTATTCGTCGCCGAAGCGCGACTGATCGACGCTCAGGGCGAGGAAGCGGCGCGTGGCACCGGCACCTTCATGCGCTCGCGCATCCCGCTCGCGTCGCTCCCCGGCTATCGGACGAACTGATGGCGCGGTTGACCAGCGCGATGCTGGTGAGCGCGCTCGTGCGCCGGGCCGACCAGCAGGGCGGCTCGGCGATGGTGTTGGCCAGGGGCGACGAGAGCGCCGGTGGAATCTTGCTGATAACGTGTCGAAAAGGCACGGATCCGCGCTTCTTCGAGCGCGGTCTGGGGCCGCAGGGGCTTCCGGCGCTAATCCCCGCCGGACCACAAGATCTTGCGGATGAGGCGGCTGTGACCGGCTATTGGCAGCGGCGGCGCAGCTTCGATCGCGACCTCTGGGTCGTCGAACTGGATATCGCAGACGCCGAACGCTTCGCCGCTGAAACGATGAACCTTTGTTGACTTGACGCGTGCGCGCGGGCCAAGGGCGGTATTCGTTCAATAGCGTTGTGCCGGTCGGGGTGTGAAACCGGGCGGTTACGCAGTCGGGGGGAAGTCCGACAGTCCCACATGTATCCCGGGGCTGGTCGCGCACCACCGCACAGTATCGAAGTTTGATGAAGTTCATGCCACGCGCCGCGACCTTCGCGGCTGTGACTTTCTGCGCTGGCGCACTTGCGAATGCAGCCACGCTCGACGCCGGACAGGTGGCCCAGCAGGCTCAGGTCCAGGCAGTCAACACTCAGGAACATCATGTTGTTCCCGCGCCCCAGATCGGGGCGCAGCCGATCCAGCAGGACGGCGAGATCGTGCAGCCGCTTCCGCAGGCCGCACTCCAGGAAGACCAGGATTTCGCATCGCTCTCGGCCGCGGTCGACGCACACGACGATGCAGGCGCCGCAAATGCCGAGCTCAACTGCCTCGCCATCGGCGTCTATTACGAGGCCAAGAGCGAATCGCTCGCCGGCCAGCTCGCGGTCGCCGATGTCATCATCAATCGCACCAAGTCGGGCCGCTTCCCCAAGTCGATCTGCTCGGTGATCACCCAGCCTGGCCAGTTCTCGTTCGTTCGCGGCGGCAAGCTGCCGACCCCGCCTTCGAATGCCCAGTGGCGCAAGGCCGTCGGCGTCGCCAAGGTGGCGCAGAACGATCTGTGGGACAGCCCCGCCGGCAACGCGCTCTACTTCCATGCGCGCTATGTGAAGCCGAGCTGGAACCGGGCACGCGTCGCCACCATCGGCAATCACGTTTTCTATCGCTGAAGTCGACGCGGGGCTTTCCCGTGTTCGCCGAATGTTCTAACAGCCGGGGATGACCTCCCCGGCTGTTTTGCATTCCGAAGCGCCGCTCGTCGCGGCCGATGTCGCGCGCGGCGTGACGCGGATGCTGCTGCGCCACGATATCGCAGCGATCGGCGAGGTGCCGCTCGATGGCGGCCGCCGCGCCGATTTGATGGCGCTCGATGTGCGCGGCAACATCGTCATCGTCGAGATCAAGGTGTCGCGCGCCGACCTGCTCGGCGATGCCAAATGGACCGACTATCTCGCGCATTGCGACCGCTTCTTCTGGGCGGTGCCGGCGGGGTTCGACCTGCGCCCGTTCGAGCAAGATGGGTTCCTGCCGGCGCGCGCAGGGCTGATCGTCGCCGATCGCTACGATGCGGCGGTGGTGCGCGAGGCGGCGACGGTGCCCCTGGCGAGCGCGACGCGGAAGAAATGCACCCTGGCCTTCGCCCGCCGTGCGGCGCGCCGCGTCACCCATTTGCTCGACCCCGAGGCCGAGCAAGTATTCTAGCGCGCCTAGCGGCCAGTCGAAAGGACCGATGTGCTCCTGCGAAAGCAGAGCCTAGAGTCACGGGGGAGGCCTGTACGGCCCTGGGCTCCTGCTTTCGCAGGAGCACGAACAGCCCGCGTCTTAGTTCGAACCGGGGCCGGTCGCCGGCTTCGCACCCTTCTTCGGCGCGTCCGTGAGCAGCTTGGCGATGTTCGGGTAGCGGGTGTTCTCGCGGGCATAATCGCGCGCGGACTTGCCGCTGCCGTAATCGGCGCGGTCGGGATCGGCCTTGGCGTCGAGCAATTGGCGGACGATCTCGATATTATGCATCTGGACCGCGCGGATCAGCGGCGTCTCGCCGCCATTGTTCGGCAGATTCACATTGGCGCGATACTTGATCAGGATGCCGACGCCCTCGCCCCAATTCTGTTCGACCGCGACCATCATCGCGGTGTTGCCGCGGCCATCCTGAAGATTGGGATTGATGTCGTCGGCCTGGAGCAGGACGCGCAGATAGAGTGCGTCCGAACGCTTTGCGACGATGTGCAGCGCACCCTCGCCGCTGCCGCGCTCCTTGGTGTTGACGATCCGCAGCGAGCGGTCGAGCAGGAACTTGTTGAGCTTCGCCCCGTCCGAATCGCGGACGGCCTTCAGGAACTCATAGCCGTCCGAGAATTGTTGCGCGGCGGCAGGCACGGCGGCGAGCGCCAAAGCGGCGACGGCGATGACGCGAAACCCACGAAAACCCATGATGCGAGCGAACCTTCTGCTGAACCCCGTCCTTGCAAGCGATCGCCTAACAGATCATGGCTGCCCACGCCATGTACAGGATGTTTCCAGCCCTCGCGCTGCTCGCCGCGGTTCCGCTCGCCGGCTGCGGCGCAGGCAAGGCCGAGGACCCGCCGCTGGCCGGTGCGCGCATCGGCGGGTCGTTCGCGCTCACCGACCAGAACGGCAGGACCGTGCGCGATACCGATTTCGCCGGCCGCTATCGCGTCGTCTATTTCGGCTACACCTATTGCCCCGATGTCTGCCCGACCGACATGGCCAAGATCGGCCAGGCGATGACGCTGCTCGACAAGGAGTCGCCGAGGATTGCGCAGAAGGTCGTGCCGATCTTCATCACCGTCGATCCCGAGCGCGACACGCCCGCCGCGATCAAGCAGTTCGTCGCCAACTTCCATCCGCGCATCGTAGGGCTGACCGGCAGCCCACAGGCGATCGCCGCGGTCACGAAGAATTACGCGGTCTATTTCAAGAAGCAGCCGCCGGGACCTGGCGGCGGCTATATGGTCGATCATCTCGCGGTGGCGTTCCTGATGGGTCCCAATGGCGAGCCGATCGCCTCGCTGCCGATCGACAAGGATGGCGCGGCGATTGCCGAACAAGTGAAGCATTGGGTGCGATGAGCGGGCGCTTCTGGGAAGATACCCCGCTCGCCAAGCTCGATCGCGCGCAGTGGGAGGCCTTGTGCGACGGCTGCGGCAAGTGCTGCGTCCACAAGCTCGAGGACGAGGATACCGGCGAGCTCCACGCGACCAACGTCGCGTGTCGGCTGCTCGATCGGCGGATGGGGCAGTGCAGCGACTATCGCCACCGCCACGCTTATGTCAGCGAATGCGTCCGCCTGAACGCCAATAACGTCGCCGGGATCGAGTGGCTGCCCTCGACCTGCGCCTATCGGCTGCGCGCCGAGGGCCGGCCGCTGCCCGACTGGCATTATCTGGTGAGCGGCGACCGCGAATCGGTCCATGCCGCCGGCCAGTCGACGCGCGGCTGGACAGTGTCGGAGGACGATGTCGGCGATCTCGAGCACCATCTCGTGGACCGGGAGCTTTGAGCGCGGAGATCGAGATCGTCCGCCACGCCCGCGCCCGGCGGATGCGCCTCGCCGTCGATCCGCGCGACGGCACGATCCGCCTGACCCTGCCGCCGCGCGCGTCGCTCAAGAAGGGATTGGCCTGGGCCGAGGAGCAGCGCGCCTGGATCGCGGCGCAGCAGGCGCGGCTTCCCGAGGGGCAGCCGCTGGCACCGGGCGCTCGCTTTCCGTTCGCGGGGCGCGAGATCGCGATCGAGCACGCGCCAGCGGCGGCCCGGGTGCCGCGGCTCGATGGCGACCGGCTGGTTTGCGGCGGTCCGCGCGAAGGGCTTGAGCGGCGCATCGAGCGCTGGTTGCGCGGCGAGGCGCTGCGCGTGCTCAGTGCAGAGACGGCCGAATATGCCGTGCGTGCCGGCGTGACGGTGACGCGGGTGTCGGTCGGCGATCCGCGCGGGCGCTGGGGGAGCTGCGCGGCGTCGGGCGCGATCCGTTACAGCTGGCGGTTGATCCTTGCGCCGGAACATGTCCGCCGCGCGACGGTGGCGCACGAAGTCGCGCATCGCATCCACATGAATCACTCGCCGGTCTTCCACCGCCTGGTCGAGACGCTGTTCGAAGCCGACCCGACTCCGGCGCGCCACTGGCTGCGGCGCAACGGCGCGTCGCTGCATTGGGTGGGACGCGGGGACGCGCCAGCGCTGTAACGCACGTCTGACCCCGCACTAACGCGCGCGGCGCGCAGTGCCGACCTCTCCCCGTTCGTGCTGAGCTTGTCGAAGCACCGTTCTTCTTCGCGCTAGGAAGAACGTCCGCCCTTCGACAAGCTCAGGGCGAACGGTAAGGAGCGCGACTCTTGCACCACGATGAGGCCTGCGCCGGTCGAGCTCAGAATCCGTCCTGGTTCTCGCGTGGCGGCGCGCGGTCCTGCTGCGGCTGCTGGCGGGGAACGTCGCGCGGGGGTGGTGCGCGGTTCGGATCGGGTTGCTGCGGCGGCGGACGGTTCCCCGTCATTCGGTCGATCCAGTCCTGGTCGAGCTGCTCGTCGCTCTGCGCCTGCGGATCCGCGCTGCCGTCGCCACGGGGCTGCTGGTCGGTGGGCAGCGGATTGCCGTCGGCGTCGACGAACATGCCGTTGTCGGGCGCGGTGTAATAGGCGTTATCCTCGGGCTCGAGCTGCCATTCAGGCAGGGTCACCTGCGTCTCGAACTGCTCGACCGGGCGGTTTGCCACGGCCTTGCTCATGAACGCCGAGAAGGCGCGCGCCGGCGCGGTACCGCCCTGCAGCCCGGGGACGACCTTGGCGTCGTCGCGGCCCATCCAGACGCCGGTGGTCAGCCCGCTCGAGAACCCGATGAACCAGCCGTCCTTGTTCGAGCTGGTGGTACCGGTCTTGCCCGCGACCGGGCGTCCGATCTGCGCGGCGCGGCCGGTGCCGGTGGCGACCGCGGTCTGGAGCAGGTCGGTCATCTGCGCCGCGACATAGGGCGCGACGAGTACGTGGCTGGTGTCGACTTCGTGCTGGTAGATGACGTTCCCGTTCGCCGTGACGCGGGTTATGCCATAGGGGGTGACCGCCACCCCCTTCTGCCCCACCGAGGCGAAGGCGCGGGTCATGTCGATCAGCCGCACGTTCGAAGTGCCGAGCACCATTGCCGGCTGGGTATTGATCGGGGTGGTGATGCCGAAGCGGCGTGCCATGTCGGCGACGGTGCCGAAGCCGACTTCCTGGCCGAGCTTCGCCGCGATCGTGTTGATCGAATAGGCGAAGGCGGTGCGGATCGTGATCTGCCCCGAATTGCGTCCCGAACTATTGCGCGGACTCCAGCCGTTGATCGTCACCGGCTCGTCGACGACGATATCGTCGAGCTTGTGCCCCGCCTCGAGGGCGGAGAGATAGACGAACAGCTTGAACGCCGATCCCGGCTGGCGCGTCGCCTGGGTCGCGCGGTTGTAGATGGACGCGACATAATCCTTGCCGCCGACCATCGCGCGCACCGAACCGTCGCGATCAAGGCTGATCAGGGCGCCCTGGGCGTTGCCCGGTGCGTTCTTGCGAATCGCCTCGTCCGCGGCGCGCTGCATGCCGAGGTCGAGCGTGGTCCACACCTCCAGCGGCGCTTCGGTCTCGTCGATCAAAGTCTCTAGCTGGGGAAGCGCCCAGTCGGTGAAATAGCGCACGCTGTTCTGACGCGGCTCGGGGGCGAGCTTGACCGTGCGCGGATCGATGGCCGAGGCGGTCGCCTGGCTGATCTTGCCGGTCTCGGCCATCACGTCGAGCACGACGCTGGCGCGGCTGACCGCCGCCTCGGCGTCGGCCGTCGGCGAGTAATGCGACGGCGCCTTGACCAGCCCGGCGATCACCGCCGCCTCCGCGAGCGTGAGGTTGGTCGCCGGATGCCCGAAGAACTTTCGCGACGCCGCGTCGATGCCATAAGCGCCGCCACCGAAATAGACCTTGTTGAGGTAGAGCTCGAGGATCTGGTTCTTCGAAAATTTGCGCTCCATCGCCAGCGCCAGCACCGCCTCGCGCATCTTGCGGCCGAAATCATATTTGTTCGACAGGAAGATCGTGCGCGCGACCTGCTGGGTAATCGTCGAGGCGCCCTGCAACCGGCGCCCGGTGCCGCGGTTGGCGATACCCGTGCGCACGGCGCGGGCGAGGCCGAGCGGGTCGACGCCCCAATGGCTCTCGAAGCGGCGATCTTCGACCGCGACGATCGCGTCCTTCATCACCTGGGGGATTTGGTCGTACTTGATCCACTCGCCATAGCTCGGCCCGAGCGAGACGAGCACGGTGCCGTCGGCGGCGTGGACGCGGACCATCTGGCCGTTGGGCGAGGATTTGAGCTCGTCATAGCTCGGCAGCGAGGATTTGGTCGAATAGACCGCGATCAGCAGCGCCACTACGGCGATCAGCGCGACGCTGATGCCGGTGACCAGGGTCCACAGCGCGATGCGTTTCCAGACCGAGCCGGAGCGCCACCAGGATTTGCGGGAGGATTGCGGTTTTCTGGAAGCCATCGGAAGCGGTGGTTAAGCCCTAAACCCTCGGCTCACAAGAATCAGCCTGCGGAAGCGTCGCTAGCCCCGTTGGTGTTTCCGCCGCGTGAACGGAAATCCAGGCTCACCGAGTTCATGCAATAGCGCCGCCCGGTCGGCGGCGGACCATCGGGGAAGACATGGCCGAGGTGCCCGTCGCAGCGCGCGCAGCGCGCCTCGACTCGGCGCATGCCGTGGCTGTTGTCGGCATGCTCGACGACGCGGTCCGTCGCGATCGGCTGCGTGAAGCTGGGCCAGCCCGATCCCGAATCATATTTGTCGGCGCTGTCGAACAATTCGAGATGGCACGCGGCGCAGCGATACAGGCCGTCGGCCTTGTTGTCATTGTAGAGCCCCGAAAAGGCGCGTTCGGTGCCGGCCTCGCGCAACACGTGAAATTGTTCGGGGGTGAGCCGCTTGCGCCACTCGGCCTCGGACAGGTTGAGCTGTTCCATGGCCCAGCATGTGTGCGCGGGCCGGCGGCGCGTCAATCCGACTCGGCACGAACGCGGATCGATCCGCCGCGTGCCTTGAGCTCGCGCTTGAGCTCCTCGGCGCGCGGTGCCCACAGAAACCCGAAGCTCACCGTACCGTGCTTCGACTCGACCGCGTGATGGAGCCGGTGCGCCTGGACGATACGCTTCATGTATCGCGAGCGCGCGACATAGCGGTGCGGCAGGCGCTGGTGGACGATGATGTCGTGAAAGCCGAAATAGATCGCGCCATAGGCGGCGATTCCCGCGCCGATCCACGCCGAGCCCGGCCACCATCCGAGCTGCACCCCGCCGAGCAGCAGCACGAAGGAGGGGACCGCGAAGATCACCGCATAAAGATCGTTGAGTTCGAACGCGCCGGTCCGCGGGCGGTGGTGGCTGGCATGAAGGAACCAGCCCGGACCATGCATCACCCAGCGATGCGCGGCATAGGCGAACACCTCCATCGCGGCGACGGTACCGACGAACAACAGGATGCCGAGCCAAATGTTCATGGTTGCTAGATAGGGTGCCTGGCGCCGCGCGTCATGTCCGTCAGAATGCGAACTTGGTGTCGCCGCAGGATACCGGCGTCAGCCGATAGGAAGCGAAGGGCTTGTCGCCGTCAGGCTTGCGCGCGACGATCGTCCAGCGCCAGCCTTGGCCGTCGGGTACGAGCTGATTTACGTAGGTCGCGTCGGGATAGGCATAATCGACGACGATCGCACCACCTTCGACGGTTCCCTCGCCCGCCGCGCTGTAGCCTGCGCCGAAACTGTCCATCCACCAGCCACTGAGCCTGGTCCCGTCATGATCGCCGAGGACGATCGCAGCATCATAGGGGTCAGACGCGTCGAGCCCGTGCATCTCGAGTAGCAGATAGCGCCCGTCGAGCCGCCACGCGCCGCGCACGCGAGTCGCGACGCGTTTGCCCATCACTTCGCCCGGGGCGTCCCAGCAGCCGGCAAGTCTATCGAGCGCGACGTGCGCGGGGGCGGCGGTTGCGGCTAGCAAGGCGAGCATGGTTGCGAGGAACATCGGCTGCCGATAGCGGCGCGCGTTGGGCAACGCTATCGTTGGCCGCCGGCGATCTCGAGGTATGCGGGCGTCGAAGGTTGACCCATGCTGGGCTCCCCCGCCGCTCGCGCCCACAGGGCGCGCACTAAGCGGGCTTGGCCCACCGTACCGCAAACACGAAATTAATTGCGAGCGCGTCGCAATTGCAGTTACGAGGAAAAGGTTTGGATTCATCGACGCTCCGTGCTTAAGGCCTCCGCAAACCCCCCGCCAGCAACATGAGGGCGCGCCCATGAACATCCACGAATATCAGGCCAAGGAATTGCTCGCCAAGTTCGGCGTGCCCGTCCCCGCAGGCTTCGCCGCTCTCACCGTCGAGGAAGCCGTCGAAGCCTCGAAGAAGCTCCCCGGACCGCTCTATGTCGTCAAGGCGCAGATCCACGCCGGCGGCCGCGGCAAGGGCAAATTCAAGGAGCTCGGCCCCGACGCCAAGGGCGGCGTCCGCCTCGCCAAGACCGAGGACGAAGTGCGCGCCGCCGCGGCCGACATGCTCGGCAACACGCTGGTGACGATCCAGACCGGCGAGCACGGCAAGCAGGTCAACCGCCTCTACGTCACCGACGGCGTCGACATCGCCAAGGAATTCTACCTTGCCTTGCTCGTCAATCGCGCCACCGGCCGCATCTCGATGGTTGCCTCGACCGAGGGCGGCATGGACATCGAGACTGTCGCGCACGACACGCCCGAGAAGATTCATAGCATCGACATCGATCCGGCGACCGGATTCATGGCCCATCATGGCCGCGCCGTCGCCGCCGCGCTCGAGCTGACCGGCGACCTCGCCAAGCAGGCCGCCAACGTCGCCTCGAAGCTGTACGACGCCTTCCTCGGCACCGATGCCGAGCAGATCGAGATCAACCCGCTCGCCGTCACCGACGACGGCAAGCTGATGGTCCTGGACGCCAAGGTCGGCTTCGACGGCAATGCGATGTTCCGTCACAAGGACGTCGCCGCACTCCGCGACGAGACCGAAGAGGACCCGATGGAGCTCGAGGCGTCGAAGTACGACCTCGCCTACATCAAGCTCGACGGCGACATCGGCTGCATGGTCAACGGCGCCGGCCTCGCCATGGCGACGATGGACATCATCAAGCTCAACGGCATGTTCCCGGCCAACTTCCTCGACGTCGGCGGCGGCGCCAACAAGGAGAAGGTCACCGCGGCGTTCAAGATCATCCTGAGCGATCCGGCGGTGAAGGGTATCCTCGTCAACATCTTCGGCGGGATCATGCGCTGCGACATCATCGCCGAGGGCATCGTCGCCGCGGCGAAGGAAGTGAACCTCTCGGTGCCGCTCGTCGTCCGCCTCGAGGGCACCAACGTCCAGCAGGGCAAGGACATCCTCGCCAATTCGGGCCTCGCCATCGTTCCGGCGAACGACCTGGGCGATGCGGCGAAGAAGATCGTCGCGGAGGTCCAGAAGGCGGCGTGAGCGCTTCTGCCGACAGCGCGGAAGGGGGCTGCCGTTGCGGGCAGGTCCGCTTCTGCGTGGTCGGCGCGCCGATCTTCACCGGCGCCTGCCATTGCCGGGGCTGCCGGAAGATGACCGCCAGCGCCTATTCGGTGAGTGGCGCCTGGCCGGCGGAGGCATTCCACGTCGCGGCCGGCGAGCCGGTGATCGGCGGGATGCACGGTGCGACAAGGCACTATTTCTGCGGTCATTGCCTGAGCTGGATGTTCACGCGGCCGGAGGGGTTCGACGCCTTCGTTAACGTGCGCATTACCTTGCTCGACGTGCCCCCGGCCGATCCGCCGTTCCTCGAGACCTACACGTCCGAGGCTTTGCCCTGGGCAAAGACCGGCGCGGCGCACAGTTTCGCAACCTTCCCCCCGTCCGAATCATTCGAGACGCTGGTCGCGGAGTTCGCGCAGGCGCGCGCAGGTTGACGTTCGCGTAAACGTAAGCCAGTGAAGTTTTATTCGAGGCTCGACCTTTCCTCCCCGGAAACAGGGAAGAGCCTAGGGAGAGAAGCAGATGAAGGTCCTGGTGCCGGTCAAGCGGGTGCTTGACTATAATGTGAAGCCTCGCGTGAAGGCCGACGGGACGGGGGTCGACCTCGCCAACGTCAAGATGAGCATGAACCCGTTCGACGAGATCGCGATCGAGGAAGCGGTTCGCCTCAAGGAAAAGGGCGCCGCCACCGAGGTCGTCGTCGTCACGATCGGCGTGCCCAAGGCCGAGACCGACGTGCTGCTCACCGCGCGCGCAATGGGTGCCGACCGCGCGATCCTGATCGCGACCGAAGACGAGGTCGAGCCGCTGGCGGTCGCCAAGCTCCTCGCCAAGGTCGCCGAAGAGGAGCAGCCCGGGCTGGTCATCCTCGGCAAGCAGGCGATCGACGACGATTCGAACCAGACCGGGCAGATGCTCGCCGCCCTGCTCGGCTGGGCGCAGGGCACCTTCGCCTCGAAGGTCGAGGTCAATGGCGAGCGCGTGTCGGTCACTCGCGAAGTCGATGGCGGGCTCGAGACGGTCGATCTCAAGCTGCCGGCAATCGTCACCACCGATCTCCGTCTCAACGAGCCGCGCTACGCCACCTTGCCCAACATCATGAAGGCCAAGTCCAAGCCGGTCGCGAAGAAGATCGTCGCCGATTACGGCGTCGACGTCGCGCCGCGGCTCAAGACGCTCAAGGTGGTCGAGCCGGGCAAGCGCCAGGCAGGCGTCAAGGTCGGCAGCGTCGACGAACTGGTCGAGCGCCTCAAGGGCCTCGGCATCGCCAAGTAATCCACCGCTCGGGCTGAGCTTGTCGAAGCCCGAGCGAGTCTCACCGCCCTTCGACAAGCTCAGGGCGAACGGAGAGATAAAGCTATGAAAACCCTGGTTTGGGTCGAACACGACAATAAGAGCGTCAAGGATGCGACGCTCGCCACGGTCACCGCGGCGTCGAAGCTCGGCGAGGTCCACCTCCTCGTCGCTGGGTCGGGCGCCGCAGCGGTGGCCGACGAAGCCGCCAAGATCGCCGGCGTCGGCAAGGTCCATCTCGCCGACGATTCCGCGTTCGAGCATGCGCTCGCCGAGAATGTCGCGCCGCTGATCGCGACGTTGATGCAGGATCACGACGCGGTGCTGTTCCCGGCGACCACCACCGGCAAGAACGTCGCGCCGCGCGTTGCCGCCTTGCTCGACGTGATGCAGATTTCGGACGTGCTCTCGGTCGAGGGTCCCGACACCTTCACCCGCCCGATCTATGCCGGCAACGCGATCGCCACGGTGCAGACCAGCGACAAGAAATTGGTGATCACCGTCCGCGGCACCGCATTCGAGAAGGCGGCGACGAGCGGCGGCAGCAGCACCGTCGAGCCGGTGAGCGGCAGCGGCGATGCCGGCCTCTCCACCTTCGCCGGTGCCGAGATCGCCGAGTCGGTGCGTCCGGAGCTGACCAGCGCCAAGATCATCGTCTCGGGCGGCCGCGCGCTCCAGAACAGCGAGAATTTCCACACGCTGATCGAGCCGCTTGCCGACAAGCTCGGCGCCGCGGTCGGCGCCTCGCGCGCGGCGGTCGACGCGGGCTATGTTCCCAACGACTATCAGGTCGGCCAGACCGGCAAGATCGTCGCGCCGGAGGTCTATATCGCGGTCGGCATCTCGGGCGCGATCCAGCACCTCGCCGGCATGAAGGATTCGAAGACGATCATCGCGATCAACAAGGACGAGGACGCCCCGATCTTCCAGGTCGCCGACATCGGCCTGGTCGGCGACCTGTTCAAGATCGTCCCGGAGCTGACCGAGAAGCTCTGAGGCGCTCGAGGATAGTTGCGAGAGGGGCGCTCCTGCGGGGGCGCCCTTTTCATTTGGCGAGCGGCCTCGCGTCCTGGATAATGGAAGCGGCCATCTGTCATGTACGCACGGTGCTCCGGCGAAGGCCGGAGCGCCGGAGACGACGCGATGACGACCGTATCGCACCGCCGCCAACGCTCGGCCTTCGCCGGAGCACGAACGGAATGCGCCTCGGCTTCGACCGAAGCGCGATAATCATCCGCGCTATCAACCGGTGCTCCTGCGAAAGCAGGAGCCCAGAGCCGCAGGCGGGGCG
>NZ_JBYSXG010000009.1:0-66376 GCF_058782005.1 Sphingomonas sp. FW306-1B-B10E | reverse complement strand
CCCCCCCCCCCCCCCACGGCCATGTCGAACACCTCTTGCGGCGACGATGCGCGGGTCGGATCTACAACCGTCGGTGCTGACCGAACTCGCGTCCACCAGTGCTCCTGCGAAAGCAGGAGCCCAGGGTTATCGGCCGCACCGCCTGCGGCCCCAGGCTCCTGCTTCCGCAGGAGCGCCGGTTGAAAGCCTGCCACGCCCGACGCCCTCTCGGGCGCAACCGAGACCCCGCGATCAATCCGCCCCTATTGCCCGCGGCGGGGTGATCTCGGCGATCGGCAGCGGCGGCACCGTCGCCAGCTTGGCGGCGATCGCCAGCGCGGCGATGGTGAGCGCCCCGCAATAGAGCGCCACGCCGGTCCAGCCCCAGCCGGTCCAGGCGACGCCGCCCGCCGAGCCGAGCACGCTCGACCCTAGATAGTAGAAGAACAGGTAGAAGGCCGCCGCCTGGCCCCGGCTGCCCCGCGCGCGCCGGCCGACCCAGCTCGACGCGATCGAGTGCGCGCCGAAGAACCCGATCGTGACCACGCCGATCCCCGCCACCACCAGCGCCAGCGCCATCGAGGCAGTGAGGGCGACGCCGATCAGCAGCATGCTGGTCGGGATCCAGAACACCAGCCGTCGCGGTCGCCGGTCGGCAAGTCCGCCGAACCAGGTCGAGCTCGCCGAGCCGAGCAGATAGAGCAGGAAGATCGCGCCGATCGCGGCATGGCCCAGCGCGAAGGGCGGCGCCATCAGCCGGAACCCGACATAATTGTAGATGGTGACGAACACGCCCATCAGCAGGAACGCCTCGGCATAGAGCCACGGCATCGCGCCGTCCTTGAGCAGCACCCGCGCCGCGCCGAGCACCGCGCCGGGATGTACCGGTTGCGCCACGAAGCGGCGCGAGCGCGGCGCAAGGCGGCGAAACGCCTCCGCCATGGCGAGCCCGACCAGCCCGACGCCGATCAGCCCCCAGCGCCAGTCGATCAGGCTGGTGAGCAGGCTCACGCCGAGCCGCCCGGCCATGCCGCCGATCCCGCTGCCGGCGATGTAGAGCCCCATGGCCGGCCCGACCGAGCGCGGCGCGATCTCCTCGCTGACATAGGCCATCGCCACCGCCGGCATGCCGGCGAGCGCGATCCCCGTGAGGAAGCGGAGCGCAAGCAGCGCGTGCCAGCCCGGCGCGAGCCCCGTGCAGATGGTGAGCAGCCCCGCGGCGAACATCGCCGCGACCATCAGTGGGCGCCGCCCGACTCGGTCCGAGAGCAGCCCGGCGAAGACAATCGCGACGGCAAGCGGCCCGGTGGCGAGCGAGATGGCGAGGCTCGCCTGTTCGGCGCTCAGCGCAAACTCGCGGGCGAACAGCGGGAGCAGCGGCTGGACCGAATAGAGCAGCGAGAAGGTCGAGAATCCGGCGAACAGCATCGCCAGGGTCAATCGCCGATACCCGCGGCTCCCTTTTTCCCATCCGCTGGCCATATCCCATTGTAAACGCTGCACGGCCGGTGCGGGTGCGAACTGCGGAAAAAAGCTCTGCTTTAGCAGCGGCGTGCCGACCTTGTGTTGACGCTGCAGTGCAGCATCGCCACCTCCGCGGCATGTCCGACCATGCCGAGCCGTCCGCCAAGGTGCGCCACCCCGCACTCGTCCACCTCGCGCTGGCGATGGGCGGGTTTGCGATCGGCACCACCGAATTCGCGACGATGAGCCTGTTGCCCTATTTCGCGCAAGGGCTCGGCGTCGACGAGCCGACCGCGGGGCACGTGATCAGCGTCTATGCGCTTGGCGTGGTCGTGGGGGCGCCGCTGCTTGCGGTGCTCGGCGCGAAGGTGGCGCGGCGGACGCTGCTGATCGTGCTGATGGCGAGCTTCGGCCTGTTCAACGCATTGAGCGCGCTGGCACCGAGCTATGGCTGGATGCTCGTCTTCCGCTTCCTCAGCGGGCTGCCGCACGGCGCCTATTTCGGGATCGCCGCGCTGGTCGCCGCGTCGCTGGTGCCCGACGACAAGCGCTCGCAGGCGGTGGGCCGGGTGATGCTCGGCCTCACCGTCGCGACGGTGATCGGCGTCCCGCTGGCGAACTGGATGGGACAGGCGATCGGCTGGCGCTGGGGATTCGGCGTGGTCGCGGTGCTGGCGCTGCTGACCATGCTGCTCGTCTATCTGCTCGCCCCTGTCGACCGGCCCGCAAAGGACGCCAGCCCGCTGCGCGAGCTCGGCGCGCTCGCCAACGGCCAGGTCTGGCTGACGCTCGGCATCGGCGCGATCGGCTTTGGCGGGCTGTTCTGCGTCTACACCTATGTCGCGTCGACTCTGCTCGAAGTCACCCGCGTGCCGGCGAGCATGATCCCGGTGGCGCTCGCGGTGTTCGGCGCGGGAATGACGATGGGCAACATCATCGTCCCGAAATTCGCCGACCGCGCGCTGATGCCGACCGCGGCGGTGCTGCTCGCCGGCAGCGCCGTGGCGCTCGCGCTCTATCCGCTCGCCGCGGGCAATTTCTGGACGATCTGCGCCGACATCTTCGCGATCGGCTTCGCCGGCGCGCTCGGCGCGATCCTGCAGACGCGGCTGATGGACGTCGCCGGCAACGCGCAGATGCTCGCGGCGGCGCTCAACCATTCGGCGTTCAACACCGCCAACGCGCTCGGCCCGTGGCTCGGCGGCGTGGCGATCGCCGCGGGGTTCGGCTGGACCGCGACCGGTTATGTCGGCGCGGCGCTCGCACTGGGCGGGCTTGTGGTCTGGTGCCTGGCGGTGCTCGCCGAGAAGCGCCCGGCGCTCAGCGCTTCGCCAGCAGCCTGATCGCGAGCATCCGCCGCGGCGGGGCGTAGCGCAGCACCAGATAGCCCGCCAGCGCCGACAGCAACGATCCCGCGAGCACGCCAATCTTGACCTGGTCGACGCGCGCCTCGTCTGCGAAGGCGAGCCCGCCGATGAACAGGCTCATCGTGAAACCGATCCCGGCGAGCAGCGACACGCCATAGATTTGCGGCCAGCTCGACCAGCCCGGCCGCGCCGCGAACCCGGTGCGGTGAGCGATCCAGATGCTGCCGAAGATGCCGAGCTGCTTGCCGAGGAAGAGCCCCAGCGCGATGCCGAGCGGCAGCGGTGCGAGCAGGACCGCCGGCGACATGCCCGCCAGTGCGACTCCGGCATTGGCGAAGCCGAACAAGGGCACGATCAGGAACGCCGACCAGGGATGCAGCGCATGCTCGAGCCGGTGGAGCGGCGACCGCGCCTCGCCGGCCGCCGGCGTGATCGGGATCATCATCGCCGCGGCGACCCCGGCGACGGTAGCGTGGACCCCCGACAGGAAGACCAGGTACCAGAGCAGGCCCGCCAGCGGCAGATAGGCCGCCAGCCGCTTCACCCCGGCACGGTTGAGCGCGAACATCGCGAGCATCACCACGCCTGCGCCGGCCAGCGCCGCCAGGTCGAGCCCGGCGGTGTAGAACAAGGCGATAATCACCACCGCGCCGAGATCGTCGACGATCGCCACGGTGGTGAGGAACAGCTTGAGCGCGGTCGGCGCGCGCTTGCCGAGCAATGCGAGCACGCCGATCGCAAAGGCAATGTCGGTCGCGGCGGGGACGGCCCAGCCGCTGGTCAGCCCGCTCTGCCCGCGCGTGACGAACAGGTAGATCGCCGCGGGCACTGCCATTCCCGCCGCCGCCGCGAGCACCGGCAGCCGCCGCCGCTTCCAGCTGGTCAGCCGCCCCTCGACGAACTCGCGCTTGATCTCCAGTCCGACGAGCAGGAAAAACAGCGCCATCGCGGCGTCGTTGATCCACAGATGCACCGTCATCGGCCCGTAGCGCGGGCTGATCACGGGACCGGTCTCCAGGTGCAGCGCATGGAAATAGGTCTCGCGCCAGCCGGGCAGGTTGGCCGCGAGCATCGCCAGCGCCGCCGCCGCGATCAGCACGATCCCGCCCGCCGCCTCGCTGTGCAGGAAGGCGCGCGTTGCGGAACCGGCGCGGCGGATCATGCCTTTGCGAGCGCCTCGGCGATCAGTTTCCGAGAGTTCTCGATCCCGTACAGCGCGATGAAGCTCCCCATCCGCGGCCCCTGTTCCGAGCCGAGCAACGTTTCGTATAGCGCCTTGAACCAGTCGCGCAGATTGTCGAATCCGCCGGTCTTGCCGATCTCGTACACTGCGTTCTGGATGTCCTCGGCCGAAGCACCTTCTCCCAGCGCGGCCAGCTCGGCATCGAGCCGTTGCAATGCCGCGACCTCGACACCCACGGGCGCGCGCTTGTTGAGCGTTGGCGCCACGAAATCGCGGGCATAGGCCAGCGCATAGTCGATCAGCCGGTCGAGCGCCGGATAGTTCTCCGGCGTCGCGTCGGGGACGTAATTGGCGAGATAGTCCCAGACCTGTTCCTTGCGCGCCTCGCCCATCACCCCGACCAGGTTGAGCAGCAGCCCGAAGGTCACCGGCAGCGTCTCGGCGGGCGGCGGGCCGTTATGGATATGGTGCACTGGGTTGCCCAGCTGCTGCGCGATCGGCTGCTCGGCATAATTGGCGCGGAACTGCCAGTAATCGTCGACGGCGCGCGGGATCAGCCCGAGGTGCAGCGCCTTGGCCTTTTTGGGCTCGCGATAAATGTAGAAAGCCAGGCTCTCGTCGGGACCATAGGTCAGCCATTGCTCGAGGCTGAGCCCGTTCCCCTTCGACTTGGAGATCTTCTCGCCCTTCTCGTCGAGGAACATCTCGTAGTTGAAGCCCTCGGGCGGCTTGCCGCCGAGCACCCGCGCGATCTTGGAGGACTGGATCACCGAATCGATCAGGTCCTTGCCCGCCATCTCATAGTCGACGCCGAGCGCCACCCAGCGCATCGCCCAATCGACCTTCCACTGGAGCTTGGCCTGGCCGCCGAGGATCGACTGCTCGATGCGCTCGCCCTCGTCCTCGAACGCGATCATGCCGGTCTCGGCGTCGAGCACTTCGATCGGGACCTGGAGGACGATGCCGCTCTTCGGGCTCACCGGCAGCACCGGCGAATAGGTTGCCTGGCGCTCCTTGCGAAGCGTTGGCAGCATCACGTCCATGATGCCCTGATAATGGCGCAGCACGCCCTTCAGCGCGTCGTCGAACTTGCCGCCCTCATAATAATCGGTCGACGAGACGAACTCGTAATCGAAGCCGAAGCGGTCGAGGAATTCGCGGAGCAGCGCGTTGTTGTGCGCGGCGAAGCTGTCATGCGTGCCGAACGGATCGGGAATGCGCGTCAGCGGCTTGCCGAGATGCTGCGCCAGCATTTCCTTGTTGGGGACATTGTCGGGCACTTTCCGGAGCCCGTCCATGTCGTCGCTGAACGCGATCAGCCGCGTCGGAATATCGCTCAGCGCCTCGAACGCGCGGCGGACCATCGTCGTGCGCAGCACCTCGTTGAAGGTGCCGATATGCGGCAGCCCCGAGGGACCGTAGCCGGTCTCGAACAGGACGTGCCCCTTGGCCGGCGCGCCGTCCGGATAGCGCTTGAGCAGCTTCCGGGCCTCTTCATAGGGCCAGGCCTTGGATTCGAGTGCGGCGGCGCGGAGGTCGGTCGTGTCGGTCATGATCGCCCGCGTCTAGCGAAGCGCGGCCACGGGTTCCACCCTCGCGAATCACGGCTCAGGCGACGGTAAGCCCGACATCGACATTGTTGCGGGTGGCGTTCGAATAGGGGCAGATCTGGTGCGCGGCCTCGACCAGCTTCTCCGCATCGACGCGATCGACGCCGGGCAGGCTGACTTCGAGATCGGCGGTGATGCCGAACCCGCCGGCGGCGCGCGGTCCGATCCCGACGGTCGCGGTCACCTGCGTCTCGGCGGGAACCTTGAGCTTGAGCTGCTGGCCGGCGACCTTGAGCGCGCCGATGAAGCACGCCGAATAGCCGGCCGCGAACAATTGCTCGGGATTGGTGCCCTCGCCGCCGGCGCCGCCCAGTTCCTTGGGCGTCGACAGCTTGGCGGTGAAGCGGCCGTCCTCGGCGCGGGTCTCGCCGTCGCGGCCGCCGGTGGAGGTAGCGCGGGTGGTGTACTTCACGTCCACGGACATCGATGATCTCCTTATATTCTGCGATAATCATTATCGCGATATGGATTAGCTAGGCCTTACGCAGGCCCTTGTCCAGCACAAAGTTTATCGCGATATCCATTTTGATGATATCGGCCGCATCCTAGGAGACGATCGTGCCCGCCGCCCTGCCGCTCGACGACCAATTGTGTTTCTCGCTCTATGCGACGAGCATGGCGATCAGCCGCGCCTACAAGCCGATGCTCGACAAGCTCGGCATCACCTATCCGCAATATCTGGTGCTGCATGCCCTGTGGGAGGTCGATAGCCGCACCGTCGGTGCGATCGCCGAGCGGCTGTCGCTAGAATCGAGCACGGTGACGCCGTTGGTCAAGCGGCTCGAGGCGGCGGGCTTCGTCGTGCGCAAGCGCAATCCCGAGGATGAGCGCCAGGTGCAGGTGCAGCTTACTGAGCGCGGCGCTGCGATGCGCGAGGAATGCGGTTGCCTGGTCGAGGCCCTGTTCGAGCGCACCGGTATGAGCGGCGCGCAGCTGGGCACGCTCAATCGCGACGTCCAGGCGCTGTGGAACGCGCTCAGGGCATCGCCGGCGGCATAAACGCCCCTATCCAACCGGAACGAAAAGCGTACATAGGGCGTATGCAGCCGCTGCCTTATCCCGCGCTCCATGCCAGCCATGGCGGCATCTGGATCGCGACCGCGGAAGAGACGCGCGCGGTCAGCCGGGGCGAGGCGATCCGCTTTGCCGCCGATACCCCGCTGATCCTGCTCAACGCGCCGCTGGTCGGGCAACGGCTCGGCCATCCCGAGCTCAATGGGCTCGATCTGCTAGAATTGTTCGCCTTCCTGCGGCCGGCGCGCTTCATGGTGCCGACGCCCAAGGGCCTTGCCCGTGCCGCCGGGTTGCCAATGCCCGAAAGCGATGCCGAGGTTGCCGGCTTCCTGCGCCGCGCCGCCGAGGCGCTGCTCGCGATCCCCGAGGGCGAATGGCCCGAGCGCGAAGGCGCGTGGAATGCGGTGCAATCGCTCTTCCGGCTGCGCTGGCCCTGGGCGCCGGCGCTGAGCCCGCGAATCGCGAAGCCCGGCCAGGCCGAGCGCTGGCTGTTCGCCAAGCTGCCCGAATGGGAGGAGCGCCCGCCCCGTCCCGCGCCGCGGACGATCACCCTGCCCGACGCCGATGTCGCCGAGCGGCTCGCCCGTCTCACCGGCAGCGGAGCCGAGCGGCGCCAGGGCCAGCGCGACTATGCCGCTGCTGCCGCAGGCGCCTTCGCCCCGCGCGCGGTGCGCGATTCGCCCAATCTGGTACTCGCCGAAGCGGGGACGGGAATCGGCAAGACGCTCGGTTATCTCGCGCCCGCCTCGCTCTGGGCCGAGCGTGCCGAGGGGCCGGTATGGGTGTCGACCTTCACCAAGGCGCTCCAGCGCCAGCTCGCGCACGAGGGCGAGCGGCTGTTCCCCGATGCCGCGACGCGCAAGGCGCGAATCGTCACGCGCAAGGGCCGCGAGAATTACCTGTGCCTCCTCAATCTCGAGGATGCGCTGCAGGGCGGGTTCGCCGGGCGTGCCGCGATCCTCGCGCAGCTGGTCGCACGCTGGGCCGCCTACAGCACCGATGGCGACATGATCGGCGGCGATTTGCCCGGCTGGCTGCCCACGCTGTTCCGCCGCAACGGCTCGACTGCGCTGACCGATCGACGCGGCGAATGCATCTATGCCGGCTGCCCGCATTACCGGAAATGCTTCATCGAGCGCGCGGCGCGGGCTAGCGCCGAGGCCGATATCGTCATCGCCAATCACGCGCTGGTGATGGTCAATGCCGCGCGTGGCCGTGAATCGGCGACGCGTCCGACGCGTTACGTGTTCGACGAGGGCCATCACCTGTTCGATGCCGCCGACGCCATGTTCTCCGCCGCGCTCACCGGGCAGGAAGCGATCGAGATCCGCCGCTGGATCACCGGCCCCGAATCAGGATCGCGCGGTCGGCGCCGTGGGCTCGCCGCACGATTGTCCGACGTCGCCAGCTATGACGAGGAAGGCGGCCGCGCGATCGCGGAGGCAGTCGACGCCGCGCGCGCGCTGCCGAGCGATGGCTGGCTCCAGCGGCTGAACGAAGGCGAGCCGTTCGGCCCGGTCGAGGCGCTGCTCGGCGCGGTGCGCGGGCTGGTCTATGCCCGCGACGTCAACGGCTCGGGCGATGCCGGCTATGGCCTCGAGACCGAGCTTGCCGAGCCCGACGGCGCGCTGGTCGAGGCAGCGGGGCCGGCGGGCGCGGCGCTAGACGCCCTGGTCCGCCCCCTTGTCACGCTCGGCCGCCGGCTCGAAGCCGTGCTCGCCGACGCCCCCGACTGGATGGATGGCCCGGCGCGCGCGCGAATCGAAGGCGCGATCGCCTCGCTCGGCTGGCGCACCGAGACCGTCGGCGCCTGGCTCGCATTGATCGCGCGAATCGGTGGGCCCGCCGACCCGGCCTATGTCGATTGGCTCGCGGTCGACCGCGTCGAGGGGCGCGAATATGATGTCGGGCTGCACCGCCATTGGCTCGATCCGTCCAGGCCCTTCGCCAAGACGGTGCTCGAGCCGGCGCATGGTGCGGTGATCACCTCGGCGACCTTGCGTGCCGGGGGTGATTGGGATGTCGCCGAGGCCCGCTCGGGCGCGTCGCATCTGCTGCGTCCGGCGCAGCGCTTCGAAGCGGTCAGCCCATTCGACTATCCGGGGCAAGCCGAAGTGCTCATCGTCACCGACATCAAGCGCGGCGACCTGCCCGCGCTCGCCAATGCCTATGCGCGGCTTATCGTCGCGGCGGAGGGCGGCACGCTGGGGCTGTTCACGGCGATCCGGCGGCTGCGCGCGGTGCACGCTCGTGTCGCCGACCGCCTGGCGCGCGAGGGGCTGCCGTTGCTCGCCCAGCATGTCGATCCGATCGACACCGGCACCTTGGTCGACATCTTCCGCGACGATCCGCGCACGTCGTTGCTCGGGACCGATGCGCTGCGTGACGGAGTGGACGTGCCCGGCCATTCGCTTCGGCTGGTGGTGATGGAAGGCATTCCCTGGCCCAAGCCGAGCGTGCTCCACGCCGCGCGGCGGCTGGCCGGGGGCGGCACCGCCTATGACGACCGCATCGTCCGCGCCCGGCTGGCGCAGGCGTTCGGCCGGCTGATTCGCCGCGCCGACGATCGCGGCTGCTTCGTCCTGCTCTCTGCCGCCAGCCCGTCGCGGCTGCTCGACGCGTTTCCGCCGGGCACCCCGGTGGCCCGGGTGCCGCTCGACGAGGCGGTCCACCGCGTGCGGCTTTCCCTCGCGAGCCGATTGCGGCATGAGGCGCCCGCGAACGCCTGACGGGGAAGTGATGAAGACGCTCACGCTGCTGCGCCACGCCAAGTCGGGCTGGGACGATCCCGTCGCGCGCGATTTCGATCGCCCGCTCAATCCCAAGGGCCAGCGCGCCGCGGCGATGGTCGGGCGGCACATCAAGTCGCTCGGGCTCGATTTCGATCATGTGGTCGCCTCGCCGGCGGTACGCGTCGTCGAAACGCTCGATCATGTCGGCCAGGGCTATGGCGGCGATCTCGCACCCGCCTGGGACCAGCGCATCTACCTCGCCTCTGCGGCCACCTTGCTCGACGTCGTGCACGGCCTCCCCGCCGGGGCCGGACGCGTGCTGCTGGTCGGGCACAATCCGGGGCTGGAGGAATTGGTTCTGCTGCTCGTGCCGGAGGATGGCGGCGCGCTGCGCGACGAAGTCGAGATCAAATTTCCGACGGCGACCTTCGCCGAGATGACCTTCGATGGCGGCTGGGACGAAGTCGCCACGGGCCGCGCCACGCTCACGCGCTTCGTCCGTCCTCGCGATCTCGATCCGTCACTGGGTCCCGACGCGCCCTGAAATTCGGGACCTACCGCCCCTCATCCTCCTCGAGCGCCCTGACCAGCGCGTCGCGGATCGCGCGGAATTCTTCGGCGCTGCTCTTGGGAGAGGCTTTGTTCGCCTTTTCCTCGGCGAGCAGCTTCTGTACGCCGCGGATCGTGTAGCCCTCTTCGGAGAGCAGATGGTGGATCCGGCGGACCAAGGCGACATCGTCGGGGCGGTAATAGCGGCGGTTGCCGGCGCGCGTCAGCGGACGCAGCTGGGGGAAGCGCGTCTCCCAGTACCTTAATATATGTTGGGGCCGGCCGATTTCCTGCGCGAGTTCGCCGATCGTGCGGAGGGCGCCTGCCGCCTTCTCCGCGCTGGGCATGGCGCCTCTCAGTTGCCTGCCACGATGCGGTCGCGCATCATCTGGCTGGCTCTGAAGGTAAGCACCCGGCGGGGCGCGATCGGCACCTCGACGCCGGTCTTGGGATTGCGGCCGACGCGTTCGCCCTTGTCGCGCAGGATGAAGCTGCCGAAGCCCGAGATCTTGACGTTCTCGCCCTTGGAGAGCGCTTCGCACATGTGCGACAGGATCTGCTCGACCAAGCGGGCGGCGTCGGCGCGCGACAGGCCGACTTCGCGATGCAGCGATTCGGCCAAATCTGCCCTGGTCAGCGTGCCCGCAGCCGCCATCTCCGCAAGTCCCCCAAATTGATCCATGTTCAGACCGGACCGTATCAGATTGTGTTCATGTCGCAAACCACAACATTCCGTTACGGTAACGACTCACTCTCAGTCTGACACATATCAGAAACGTACGACCGCGGCACCCCATGTAAATCCGCCGCCCATCGCTTCGAGGACGATGAGGTCGCCTTGCTTGATTCGTCCGTCGCGGACCGCGGTGTCGAGTGCCAGCGGCACCGATGCCGCGGAAGTGTTGGCGTGCTGGTCGACAGTGACCACCACCTTCTCGGGCGCGAGGCCGAGCTTGCGCGCGGTGGCGTCGAGAATCCGGGCATTTGCCTGGTGCGGGACCACCCAATCGACCTGCGTTGACTCGAGACCCGCGGCTTCGAGCGATTCGGTCATCACCGCGGCGAGGTTGACCACTGCGTGGCGGAAGACTTCGCGGCCCTTCATGCGAAGCTTGCCAACCGTGCCGGTCGTCGAGGGGCCGCCATCGACATAGAGCAGGTCGTTGTGGCGCCCGTCGGCATGGAGGCGAGTCGCGAGGATGCCGCGGCCGGCGGCTTCGTCGCTCTCCTGTGCCTCGAGCACGATCGCGCCGGCACCGTCGCCGAACAGCACGCAGGTCGCGCGGTCTTCCCAGTCGAGGATGCGGCTGAAGGTCTCGGCGCCGATCACGAGCGCGCGCTTGTGCGCACCGGCACGGATCATCGAGTCGGCGACCTGCACCGCGTAGAGGAAGCCCGAGCACACTGCCGCAACGTCGAAGGCGACGCAGTCGTCGATGCCCAGTGCGGTCTGCACGCGAGTCGCGCTCGCCGGGAAGGTCTGGTCGGGAGTGGCAGTGGACAGCACGATCAGGTCGATGCTGGTCGCTTCGATTCCTGCGGCTTCGAGCGCGGCGCGCGCGGCGCCGGTCGCCAGCGTGCTGGTCGTCTCGCCTTCACCGGCGATGTGGCGGAAGCGGATCCCGGTGCGCTCGACGATCCACTCGTCCGACGTGTCGACGCGCTCGGCCAGCTCCGCATTCGAAACGCGCCGTTCCGGCAGGAACGCGCCGGTGCCGATAATAACCGAACGAAGTGTCACGCAGCCTTTGCCTCGAATTTCCCGAGATCCTCGGCGATTCGCCGATTGAGGTCGTCGCGCAGCATCTTGGCTGCGAATCCGATGGCAGTGTCTACGCCCAACTCGTTCGCGCTGCCATGGCTCTTCACGACGATGCCGTTGAGCCCGAGGAAGATCGCGCCATTGTGATTGTTGGGGTCGAGATGCGTGCGCAGCAATTCGGTTGCGGGCTTGGAGATCAGAAAGCCGATCTTCGAGCGCGTCGAGCTGGAGAAAGCTCGCTTGAGCAGGTCGGCGACGAAGCGCGCGGTGCCTTCGATCGTCTTGAGCGCGATATTGCCGGCAAAGCCGTCGCAGACGATCACGTCGACTTCGCCGCGCGACAGCTTGTTGCCCTCGATGAAGCCCTGGAAGTCGAGGCGCAAATGGCGCGCGGCGCGCAATTCGGCGGCGGCGTCGCGAATCTCGTCGGTGCCCTTCATCTCCTCGGTGCCGATGTTGAGCAAAGCGACGCGTGGGCGTTCGAGGTCGAGCGCGATTCGCGCATAGGCGGCGCCCATCACGGCAAACTGGACGAGGTTGCGCGAATCGACTTCGGTATTGGCGCCGAGATCGAGCATCACCGTGTCGTTCTCGCCCAGCGTCGGCATCAAGGCGGCGAGCGCGGGACGGTCGATCCCCGGCATCGTGCGCAGCGACAGCTTCGCCATCGCCATCAGCGCGCCGGTATTGCCCGAGGAGACAGCGGCGCCGGCGCAGCCCTTCTTGACCATGTCGATGGCGATTCCCATCGACGTGCTCTTGGCGCGACGAATCGCCGCGCTCGGCTTTTCATCGGATGCGACGATGCCGGCCGCGTGGACGATCTCCGACGCAGCCGTCAGATTGGGGTGCGTCTCGAGACCGGCACGGATCTGCGCCTCGTCGCCGACGAGGATGAATTCCATGCCCTCGAAACGGCGGCGCGCACGCGCAACGCCCGCGAGCATGACCGCGATCCCCTCATCGCCGCCCATCGCGTCGACGGCGATTCGCATTGGGGTGGTCATACCGGCAGGCCTTGCGACGCGTGCGTGGCTCAGCCCTCGACGGAGGTGATTTCGCGGCCGTTATAATGGCCGCACGCCGTGCACAGATTGTGCGGGCGCTTCAGTTCGCCGCAGTTCGAGCATTCCTGGAACGCATCGACCGTGAGCGCATCGTGCGCCCGGCGCATGCCGCGCCGCGAGGGCGAGGTCTTTCTCTTGGGAACGGCCATTGAGGCACCTTTACTTCGAAAAACACGTGAATCAGGTCGCGATACGCCCGTGTCGGTGTCCGGGCAAGCGACGGTTGGGGCCGGCTGCCCGCCGGACCAACGGGGCAGGTCACGAAGCGAGGCCGCGCGTATACCGATTCTTGCCCGACTTGCAAGGGCGTGGCACGTGTCGGCAACTCCATTGAAGGTGTACCGATGTTTTTCCTGCCCGTCGCGCTCGTTACTGCCGGCGCTTTCGCGCTGCTCAACTTCTGGCTGGGGCTGCGCGTCGCGCGGGTGCGCATTTCCGAGAAGATCCTGGTCGGCGACGGCGGCAATCCCAGGCTGATCGCGCGGATGCGCGCGCAGCTCAACTTCGTCGAATATGCGCCGCTGGTGCTCATCCTGATCGCGCTGATCGAATTGGCGCGCGGCACCCAGGCCTGGCTGTGGGCTGTTGCTTTCGCGTTCGTCATCGGCCGCGTGCTCCACGCCTTCGGGATGGACGGCTGGCGGCCGGGGCGTCAGATCGGCATCGCCGTCACGATGCTGACGATGCTCGGGCTGGCGGCATATGCGGTCTATCTCGGCTATGCCGGTCTGAATCCGCTACGTTAAATCTCCCCGTTCCGGGGAGGAACGACTCAGCCCAGCACTGCATCCCCGACGAACGGATTGGTCCGCCGCTCGTGCGCGAAGTTGCTCGGCTGGCCGTGGCCGGGGACGAACACCGTGTCGCCGCCGAGCGGCCATAGCTTGGTGACGATCGCCTCGATCAGGTCCTGATGATTGCCCCTGGGGAAGTCGGTGCGGCCGATCGATCCCTGGAACAGCACGTCGCCGACCAGGGCCAGCTTCGAGGCCGGGTGATGGAAGATCACGTGCCCCGGCGTGTGTCCGGGGCAGTGATAGGTATCGAGCAGGAGTTCGCCGACGATTACCCGGTCGCCCTCGATCAGCCAGCGGTCGGGCTCGAACGGCACGCCGCGAATGCCGTATTTGCGCCCATCCTCTTCGAGCCGGTCGATCCAGAAACGATCGGCTTCGTGCGGGCCCTCGATCGGCACGCCGAGCTCGGCTGCGAACTCGCCCGCCAGGCCGCAATGGTCGATATGGCCGTGCGTCACCAGGATCTTCTCGATCGTGATCTGATGCTGCGTTGCCGCCGCGCGCAGCCGGTCGAGGTCGCCGCCGGGATCGACAAAGGCGCCGCGCATCGTCTGCGTGCACCAAATCAGGCTGCAATTCTGCTGGAGCGGCGTGACCGGCACGATCGCCACGCGCATCGGGGGATTGGACATAATTGGCTGATAGGCGGCGGGGGTGACACGGGCAACGGGCTTGCCGTGGCGGCGCGGCGGCGGCATGCGCGGCGCGATGGCGCTGCCCGCTTCCCCTTTCGTGCTGCTCGACGATGCCCGCCCCGGCGGCGCGGCGGCGCGGCTCTATGCCGATCCGGTCGCGATCGTCCGCGCCGACCGCGCCGAGGAAGTGCAGCCCGCGCTCGAGGCGTTGCGCGCCGCGCGCGGCCGCGGACTCGATGCCGCGGGTTTCCTCCGCTACGAGGCGGCATCCGGGATCGAGCCGAAGCTGGCGCATCTCGACGGGCAGGCGCCGTTGCTGTGGTTCGGGCTGTTCGAGGGCTATCGGCACGCCGATCCGGTCGCGCTCCTCCCCGACCCCGCCGGCGCATGGGCCGGGGCGCCGCGACCGCGAATTCACCCCGACGCCTATGCGGAACGCTTCGCGCGCGTCGCCGAGCTGATCGCCGCCGGCGACATCTACCAGGCCAATCTCACCTTCCGCGCCGACGTGGCCGTAAAGGGGTCGCCCGCGGCGCTCTACGCCCTGATCCGAGACCGCGCGGCGGCGGGCTATGGCGCGCTGATCGCAACGGGAGAGGAATGGCTGCTGTCCTTCTCGCCGGAGCTGTTCTTCGCGCTCGACGGCGCGATGCTGACCGCGCGGCCGATGAAGGGGACCGCGGTGCGCGACTCCGACCCCGCCCAGGACGTCACCAATGCCGCCGAGCTTGCCGCCGACCCCAAGCAGCGCGCCGAGAATCTGATGATCGTCGATCTGCTGCGCAATGATCTCAGCCGCGTCGCGCGGCCGGGCAGCGTCGCGGTGCCGCAGCTGTTCCATGTCGAGCAGTATCCGACCGTCCACCAGATGGTCTCGGAGATCACCGCCACGCTCGAAGCCGAGCACGATGCGGTCGATGCGCTCGCCGCGCTCTATCCCTGCGGCTCGATCACCGGCGCACCCAAATTGCGCGCGATGCAGATCATCGCCAAGACCGAACAGGCGCCGCGCGGCGTCTATACCGGCGCGATCGGCCGGCTCGACGCAAATGGCGACGCGATGTTCAACGTCGCGATCCGGACGTTGACGCTCGCCGGGGGCGACTCGACCGCGACTTTGGGTCTAGGGTCGGGCGTGGTTGCCGATTCGAACCCCGAGCAGGAATGGCTGGAATGCCTGGCCAAGGGCACCTTTGTGACTGCGGGCGAGCGCCCGTTCGACCTGATCGAGACGATGCGCTTCGATCCGCTCGACGGCATGCCTTTGCTCGAACGCCACCTCACGCGGATGAAGGAGAGCGCCGCCGCATTCGGCTTCGCCTTTGATCGCCATTCGGTGCGCAACGAGCTGCAGGCGGCGACCTTCCGGCTGCGCGCCGCGTCGAAGGTGCGGCTGCTGCTCGGGCCTTCGGGGGCGATCGCGATCGGGATCAGTCCGCTGCCCGAGACGCCGGAGGCGCCGGTCGCGGTCGCGGTCCGCCCGCTCGAAGTCGCGCCCGACGACTTCCGGCTGCGCCACAAGACCAGCCGCCGCGGCTTTTACGATCGCGCGCGCATTGCGGCGGGCAGCTGGGAAGTGGTGTTCACCGATGCTGAGGGCTTTCTCACCGAAGGCAGCTTCACGAACATCTTCGTCGAGCGAAACGGCGTGCTGCTCACCCCGCCGCTCGCGCGCGGACTGCTGCCGGGCGTGCTGCGCGCCGAGCTGATAGCGAGCGGACGCGCGGTCGAGTACGATTTGCGCCCGGAGGATCTCGCGGGGGGCTTCCAGCTCGGCAATGCGCTGCGCGGACTGGTATCCGCCGTTACAGTTGCGGAACGCGCGAACGCGGACGTATAGGCGCGGCCATTCCCTCCCGGAAAGGCCGCCGATCATGCAGACTTCCGCCGCGCTCCAGCGCATCCAGCCCTCGGCGACGCTCGCGATGACGAGCCGCGTGTTCGAGCTGAAGCGGCAGGGCATCGACGTGATCGGTCTCGGCGCCGGAGAGCCCGATTTCGACACGCCCGACTTCGTCAAGGACGCGGCGATCGAGGCGATCCGCGCGGGCAAGACCAAATATACCAATGTCGACGGCATCCCCGAGCTCAAGCAGGCGATCGTCGCCAAGTTCGCGCGCGACAACTGCCTGACCTATGCCGAGAACCAGATCAGCGTGAATTCGGGCGGCAAGCACACTTTGTTCAATGCCTTTTGCGCGACGATCGACGCGGGCGACGAAGTCATCGTGCCCGCGCCTTATTGGGTGAGCTATCCCGACGTGGTCGAATTCGCCGGCGGCACCCCGGTGTTCATCGCCGCGGGCGCCGACCAGAATTACAAGATCACCCCCGAGCAGCTCGACGCCGCGATCACCGCCAAGACCAAGTGGGTCGTGGTCAACTCTCCGTCGAACCCGACAGGTGCGGCCTACAGCGCGGCGGAGCTCAAAGCGCTGGGCGAAGTGCTGCTCCGCCATCCGCACGTGCTGATCTACGCCGACGACATGTACGAGCACATCCTCTACGACGGCTTCGAATTCGCGACGATCGCGCAGGTGGTCCCGCAGCTCATCGACCGCACGCTGACCGCCAATGGCGTGTCCAAGGCCTATGCGATGACCGGGTGGCGGATCGGCTATGCCGGCGGCCCGGCCTGGCTGATAAAGGCGATCGGCAAGCTCCAGTCGCAATCGACTTCGAACCCGTGCAGCATCTCGCAGGCCGCGTCCGTGGCAGCCCTGAACGGCGACCAGAGCTTCCTCAAGGAGCGCGTCGCCGCGTTCCAGAGGCGGCGCGACCTCGTTGTGTCGATGCTCAACCAGATCAACGGCATGACCTGCCCGCGCCCCGAAGGCGCGTTCTACGTCTATCCCGAGTTCGCCGGGCTGATCGGCAAGACCACGCCCAAGGGGCAGACGATCACCACCGACGAGGAGATGATCTCCTATCTGCTCGACGAGGCCAAGGTCGCGGCGGTGCATGGCGCGGCGTTCGGGCTCTCGCCGGCGATGCGGATCAGCTACGCCACGTCGGAGGCACTGCTGACCGAAGCGTGCACGCGCATCCAGACCGCGTGCGCGGCCTTGCGCTGAACCGTTCGACGCACGATCTTGTGCCCATGCTGAAATGGGTCCTCCCCGCTGGATTGGCCGGAGCGGCGCTGCTGTTCCCGGCGATCGCCGCCCCCGTTGCCGAGCGCGCGGTGCCGATCCCCGCGCCGGCGCAAGACGTGCCCGGCGGCAAGACCGAGCAGGTCGCCGTGCTCGCGGGCGGCTGCTTCTGGGGAATGGAGGCGGTCTTCCAGTCGGTGAAGGGCGTCCATTCGGTGACCAACGGCTTTGCCGGCGGCACCAAGGGATCGGCGAGCTACAACCAGGTATCGACCGAGCGTACCGGTCATGCCGAGGCGGTGCGCATCGTCTACGACCCGCGCAAGGTGAGCTACGGCACCTTGCTGCGTGTCTATTTCTCGGTCGCGCACGATCCGACCCAGCGCAATCGCCAAGGACCCGATGTCGGGCCCAGCTATCGCTCGGCGATCTTCCCGCAGGACGAGGCGCAGCGAAAGGTGGCGGCGGCGTATATCGCGCAGCTCGCCCGGGCGGCCGCTTGGAAGAAGCCGATCGTCACGCGAATCGAGACCGGCACCTTCTATCCGGCCGAGGCCTATCACCAGGACTTTTTCTGGCGGAACCCGACGCACCCCTACATCGTCCGGTGGGACAAGCCCAAGGTCGCAGCGTTCCGCAACGCATTCCCGCAATTGGCGAACTGAACCAGCGCAACCTCCGTTCGCCCTGAGCTTGTCGAAGGGCCGTTCTCTCTCTTCTGACGACGAGAACGGTGCTTCGACAAGCTCAGCACGAACGGATGAGGTTAGATCAGCCCCATCGCTGCGAGCTCGCCGACCAGTCCCGCCGGCATTTCCGCCACGCCCGATCCGGCTTCGCCCAGATCGACCGGGGCATCCTTGCCTTCGAGATAGCGCCAGCCCTGATGCGCGCGTTTCGGCCGTGCCTGGACCAGCACCAGCCTCGGCTCGAGATAGATCGCCACGCGCCCGCCCTCGGCCTCGCCGAAGCCGGTGATCGGCGAGCGCCCGATCAGCTGATGCTTGATGATCCAGAACAGCGATCCGCCGGCGATCTCCTCGTGCCGCTTGGGCAGATAGCGCGTGGTGAGGAAGGCCGGCAGATGCGCGGCCTTGAGCGCGAGGCGTTCCTGGAGAAACTCGATACTGTCGCAGCCATAAGCGACTTTGGTCAGATGTAGCGGCACGCCGGCTATTTGGGGTCGTGCTAGGCCGCGATCAACCGACCAGACCGCTCGCCGTCGCCAATCCCAGGAACGCGAGGAAACCCATCGAATCGGTGACCATCGTCACGAATACCGAAGACGCCACCGCCGGATCCTGCTCGAAGCGTTCGAGCGTCACCGGCACCAGCACTCCGGCGAACCCGGCGATCAGGATGTTGGCGAGCATCGCCGCGGCGATCACGCAGCCCAGGGCGGCGTCCTGGAACCCCGCGCCGATGCCCAGCCCGATCACCGCGGCGACGGTCATGCCGTTGAGCAGGGCGATCGAGATCTCGCGGCGGATCGCGCGGATCGTGTTGGATTGGGTGAGCTGGTTGGTGGCGAGCGCGCGCACGGTCACTGCCAGCGTCTGGGTGCCGGCGTTGCCGCCGACCCCGGCGACGATCGGCATCAATGCGGCAAGCACGGCCTTTTGCGCGATCGTCGCGTCGAAGAAGAACACGATCGTTGCGGGCACCAGCGCGGTGACCAGATTCGTCAGCAGCCAGCGCACCCGCACCTTGTAGCTGTCGAGCACCGGCTCATTGATGTCGCCCTCGCCCGCACCCGAGAGGTGCAGGATGTCCTCGCCGGCTTCCTCGGAGATGATGTGGACGACGTCGTCGACGGTGATCATCCCCACCAGCCGGCCGCTGGCATCGACCACCGCGGCCGAGATCAGTGCGTATTTCTGGAAGCGTAGCGCGACTTCTTCCTGGTCCATGTCGACCGGGATCAGCGTCTGCTCGCGCTTCATCACATCGGCCATCGAGACCGAACGCGGGGTGCGCAGGATCCAGGAGAGCGCGCAGGTGCCGACTGGATGATGCGCCGGATCGACGACGAAGATCTCCCAGAAATCGGTCGCCAGTTCCTCGTGGCCACGGAGGTAATCGAGCACGTCGCCGACGGTCCAATGCTCCGGCACCGCGATCAGCTCGCGCTGCATCAGGCGGCCGGCGGTCTCCTCGGGATAAGAAAGTGCTTCCTCGATCGCGGCGCGGTCGTCGGGGTCGAGCGCGCGGAGCACCTCGCGCTGGTCCTCGACATCCATGTCCTCGATGATCGCGACCGCGTCGTCGGTATCGAGTTCGGCCGCTATGTCGGCGACCTGGTGCGGCTCGAGCGCATCGACCAGCGCCTCGCGCACCCAGTCGTTCATCTCGGCGAGCACGTCGCCGTCGATCAGGTCGGCGATCGCGGCGGCCAGTGCCGGGCGCAGCTCGGACGGCGTCAGTTCGACGAGATCGGCGATGTCGGCGGGGTGGAGCGGCGCGACGCGCATCCGCGCGGTCTCGGAATCGCCCGCCTCGACCGCCTCGAGCACCGCGCTGACGAATTCGGGCTTGAGCCGGTCGTCTTCGTCGAGCTCGCTCTCGGGCGCCCGCGCTTCGGGATGAAGTTCGGTCTCGCTCATCGTCCGACCTCCCTGTTACGCCCGGTCCGCGCCGCTAGTGCCAATGCAGCGCGCGTGTTGCAAGTCACTCGCGAGCCTGCCAAGGCCGCGGGCGACCAGTTTCATGGAGTGAACCATGTCCGAACCCAGCACGCTCGTCCTGACCCTCGATACCGGCGATGTCCGCATCAAACTGCGCCCCGATCTGGCGCCGCAGCATGTCGAGCGGATCACCAAGCTCGCCAGTGAAGGCTTTTACGACGGGGTGATCTTCCACCGCGTGATCGACGGCTTCATGGCGCAGGGCGGCGATCCCACCGGCACCGGCATGGGCGGCTCGAAGGAGCCCAACCTCAAGCAGGAATTCAGCAGCGAGCCGCACGTCCGCGGGGTCTGCTCGATGGCGCGGACCAACGATCCGAACACTGCCAACTCGCAATTCTTCATCTGCCTCGACGACGCGACCTTCCTCGACCGCCAGTACACGGTGTGGGGCGAAGTCACCGAAGGCATGGAGCATGTCGACGCGCTCCCCAAGGGCGAGCCGCCCCGCGAGCCGGGCAAGATCGTCAAGGCGACCGTCGAATAAATCCTCCCCGGAACGGGGAGGGGACCGCCGCCGAAGGCGGTGGTGGAGGGGGAGCGCCCCAAATGGATTCGCTGGTGGAGAGGCCCCTCCACCAGCCTGCGGCTGGTCCCCCTCCCCGTGCCGGGGAGGATCGCTTCAGATGCCCTGGGCGCCCAGGGCCTCGATCAGCCAGTCATGGAAGATGCGCACCGGACGTTGGCTCAGCGCACGCGGCCGGCAGACGAACCAGTAGCTGTAATGGCTCTCGACCGTCAGGTCGAACAGCTGGACGAGCCGCTGGTCGCGTGCCGCCTCGAAATGCGATTCGAGCATGAACGCGACGCCGAGCCCCTGCGCGGCGGCTTCGAGCATCAGATTGCCCGAATCGAAATGGTCGATCGCGCGCGGTTCTAGGTCGGGAAAGCCCGCCGCTGCGCGCCACGCGGTAAAAGTCTCGGGCATGTCGCGGTGGACCAGCGCCGTGAGCTTGGCGAGCTGCTCGGGGCGCGTGATCGGATCGGGGCCTTCGACCAGCGCGCGCGCGCCGATCACATGGACGCGGTTGCGGTCGAGCCGCTTCGAATAGAAGCCCGGATCGATGTCGCGCGCGATCACGATCGCCGCATCGAGTCCGTCGCCGAGCCGCGTCACGCCATAGCCGGCGGTATCGACGTCGAGGTGGAGCTCGGGATGGCGACGCTTGAGCTCGGGCAGGCGCGGCAGCAATTGCTGCGTCGCATAGAGCGGCAGCACGCCGAGGCGCAGCCGGAGCAGTTCGCCGCCGCTGGTCATCGTCTCGACCGCGTCGGTCATCGCGTCGAGCGCGGGCGCGATCATGCCGAGCAGGCGATCCCCGTCATCGTTGAGCTTGAGTGCCTGGTGCCGGCGCTCGAACAGCGGCTTGCCGATGAAGCGCTCGAGCGCCTGGACGCGGCGGCTGAGCGCCGGCGACGACAAAGCGAGCTCTTCGGCGGCGGCCTTGATCGAGCCAAGCCGGGCCACCTGTACGAATGCCTCGATCGCTGTGAGGGGAGGTAACCTTCGCATTCCTGATCTTGTGCAGTGCGTCACGCACTTTGTCGAGCACTGACGTGCCGCGCGGCGGCGCGATCCCATGGCTGGTCTGATTATAATATCGCAATTTGGTTGCAATATGTGCAACCACCTAAGGAATATTTCGCACTTGCACAAAAGTGCGCTGCGCTGCACATAGAGCGTGCCTTTCAGGCATCCTCTCCTAAAACTTTCCAAGGCGGGCCTCGGCCCGCCATTTTTTTTGCCCCCCTCGTGGCACCCGATCCGCCTTCCTATGTTCCGCCTTCACATCGGAAGGAAACACATGGCGGACGACGAAAGTAGGGGGCGCAAGCTCCAGGTTGCCAATGCTCGGCCCGAAGACAGCGGGCGCGGCCTCGCGCATGTCCCGCGCACGCTGATGGCAGCCTTGGGCATCACCGAAGGCGATGTGATCGAAATCGTCGGCAAGCGCGCCACGCCCGCGCGTGCGGTATTGCCCTATACCGAGGACGAGGGCCTCGAATTGCTTCGCATCGACGGCCTGCAGCGCGCCAATGCCGGCGTCGGCTCGGGCGATTTCGTCGAGGTCCGCAAGGCGGCATCGAAGCCGGCGACGCGCGTCGTGTTCGCGCCCGCACAAGCCAATCTGCGCCTCCAGGGCTCGGCCCAGGCGCTTCAGCGCACCTTTTACGGCCGCCCGCTCGCGCAGGGCGACATCGTCGCCACCGCGGGACATCACCGCGTCGTCGATCCCAATGTCCAGCGCTGGGTCAACGCTCCGGCGTACGCGCTCCAGGAGATCCGCCTCGCCGTCGTCTCGGCGACGCCCAAGGGCATCGTCCATATCGACGAGAATACCGAGGTCGAGCTGCGCCCCGAATATGAGGAAGCGTCGGAAAGCCGGCGCGCCGACGTGACCTATGACGATATCGGCGGCATGGCCGGGACGATCGACCAGCTCCGCGAGATGGTCGAATTGCCGCTGCGCTATCCCGAACTGTTCCAGCGCCTCGGCGTCGATCCGCCCAAGGGGGTGCTGCTCCATGGGCCGCCCGGCACCGGCAAGACGCGGCTCGCGCGTGCGGTGGCGAACGAGAGCGACGCCAATTTCCACTTGATCAACGGCCCCGAGATCATGGGCTCGGCCTATGGCGAGTCCGAGGGCCGGCTGCGCCAGGTGTTCGAGGAAGCCGCCAAGTCCGCGCCGTCGATCGTGTTCATCGACGAGATCGATTCGATCGCGCCCAAGCGCGGGCAAGTGTCGGGCGAGGCCGAGAAGCGCCTCGTCGCGCAATTGCTCACCCTGATGGATGGGCTCGAGGCGCGCGCCAATATCGTCGTCATCGCCGCGACCAATCGCCCCGAGGCGATCGACGAGGCGCTGCGGCGGCCCGGCCGCTTCGATCGCGAGATCGTCGTCGGCGTTCCCGACGAGCGCGGCCGCCGCGAAGTGCTCGGCATCCACACGCGCGGCATGCCGCTCGCCGACGACGTCGACCTGCCCGAGCTTGCGCGGACGACCTACGGCTTTGTCGGCGCCGATCTCGCCGCGCTGACGCGGGAAGCGGCGATCGAATCGGTGCGCCGGATCATGCCGCGGCTCAACCTCGAGGATGGCAGCATCCCAGCCGAAGTGCTCGACACCCTCTCGGTCACCCGCGACGATTTCGTCGAGGCGATCAAGCGCGTCCAGCCTTCGGCGATGCGCGAAGTGATGGTCCAGGCGCCGCAAGTCCGCTGGGACGATGTCGGCGGGTTGGACGACGCGCAGATGCGCCTCAAGGAAGGCGTCGAGCTCCCGCTCAAGGACCCCGACGCGTTCCGCCGGCTTGGCATCCGCCCGGCGAAAGGCTTCCTGCTCTACGGCCCGCCCGGCACCGGCAAGACCCTGCTCGCCAAGGCAGTCGCGCGCGAGGCCGAGGCGAACTTCATCGCCACCAAGTCGAGCGATTTGCTGAGCAAATGGTATGGCGAGAGCGAGCAGCAGATCGCGCGGCTGTTCGCCCGCGCCCGCCAGGTCGCGCCGTGCGTGATCTTCATCGACGAACTCGATTCGCTGGTGCCGGCACGCGGTGGCGGACTGGGCGAACCCCAGGCGACCGAGCGCGTGGTCAACACGATCCTGTCCGAGATGGACGGGCTCGAGGAGCTCCAGTCGGTGGTGGTGATCGGCGCGACCAATCGGCCCAATCTCATCGACCCGGCCTTGCTCCGCCCGGGCCGCTTCGACGAGCTGATCTATGTCGGCGTCCCCGACAAAGCCGGCCGCGAGCGGATCCTGCGCATCCAGACCGAGAAGATGCCGCTCGCCGGCGACGTCGATCTCGGCGATCTGGCCGAGCGGACACCGCGTTATACCGGCGCCGATCTCGAGGACGTCGTTCGCCGCGCCGGCCTCGTTGCATTGCGCGAGTCGCTTGCGACGAGGGAAGTGACCATGGCGCATTTCGAAACGGCGCTGGCCGATTCGCGGGCAACGGTGACGGTCGAGATGGAGCAGGAATATGAGGCGATGTCAGGTCGGCTGAAGCAGCAGGCCTCGTCAATTCAGCCGCTCGGCTTCATCGCGCCCGGGATGCTCCAGGGCCGAGGGCCGAAGGGCGCAGACTGAGCCAGCCATAGGCGAGCAGGTATAGGAGCGCGGCGGCCGCTGTCAGATAGGGCAGCGGCCGCCAGAGTTCATAGAGCCCGACGCCGATCGACGGCCCGAGCACGAACGCTGCGCCGTTGATCGAGGTGACCTTGCCGGCGACCGAGCCCTGCGCATCTGCGCCGACTGCCAGCGACGCCCCCGCGGTGAAGCCTGGGCGCGCCAGGCCCATCCCAAGCGCGGTCAGCGCATAGCCCAAGGCGATTCCGTAGAGCGAAGTCGCGCTGCCGGTGGCGACGCAGCCGGCCGCGCCGATCGCCGCGCCGGCGAGGATCAGCGCGCGCGGCTTGAGGTCGAGCAAGGGGATCAGCCCCCATTGCGCGAGCAGCGAGGACCCCGCGCCCATCATCAATACCAATCCGGTCGGTTGCAGCGCGGCGACCGGCGACAGCGCGAGGCGATCGATGATCAGGAAGCCGATCGCCTGGCCGGTCATCGCCTGGGCATGCCCGACCACCAGCCCGCTCAGGATCCAGGCGCGGACGCGCGGATCGAAATAGCCGACCTTCTCGCTCGACGACTCGGTCGCGGCGGTGACGGTGGCGCCGGTGCCCTGTCCGCCGATCGACGGGTAGCTCGCCGCGGCGCCGTGCGCGACGCCTTCGTCGCGCGGCAGCATCCGGAAGACCGCGACCCAGATCGCCGCGCCGATCGTCGCCGCGACGAAGGCGGGGCCTGCCAGTCCGATCTCCGGCCCGCCGTGCCAGAGGTGTCCCAGCACCAGATAGGGCGCCACCGCGGGGCCGAGGATCGTGCCAAGCCCGAACGCCGAGGCGAGCAATGTCAGCGCGCGCGTGCGCTGCTCGCGCGTGGTCCGCCCGGCGACGATCGCCTGCACGGCGGGCGGCGCTGCCGACCCGAAGGTGCCGTAGATGACGCGGCCGATGATGAACGCGACGAAGGTCGCCGCCGGCCCGAGCACCCCGTTGATACCGAGCGCCAGGCAGATCCCGCACAGCAGCAGCGAAACGGTGAAGCCGGCGACGCCGAGCAGCACCATCGCGCGCCGCCCGTGCCGGTCCGAGCGATTGGCCCAGAACGGCGCGGCGATCACCCAGAGCAAGGCCGAGACCGAGAACACCGCCGCGACCGCGCCGTCGGCAGCACCGAGCGAGCGGCCGAGCGCGGGAAGCACTGATTGCAGCGCAGTGTTGCCCGCCGCGATTGCCAGCATCACGGTGAACAGAAGGATGAAGGTGCGGTCGGCCCCGACCTTCACTCGCGCATCCAGGAATAGCTGCGTGTGATATCGGCGACGTGGAGGCGGTACCATCGGTACCAGCGCCCGCGCCCGGCCTCGCGCGTCGCGGTGTGCTCGGGATGCTGGCGCCACGCGACCGCGCTGGCGTCGTCGGCCCAGTAGCTCAGCGTGATGCCGAACCCGCCGGCGGAGACGCTGTCGACCCCGCAATAGCCAGGTTGCTGCGCAGCGAGGCGATCCATCGCCTCTGCGGCCGCGGCGTAGCCCTCGGGATCGTCGCCGGTCCGCTCGGACACGAACATCACCACCAATTGCCCCGTGCGATCCTCGGCCATGTGCGTCCCCCCCGTTCGACCGCGGGATAGGCAGTTTTCCCATTTGCGTCACCCCGGCAGATCTTCCGACGCGCCGGCGCGCGTCGCTTCGCGCTTCCTCTCCTCTCGGCCTGCCGCTAGTGCCTTGCACATGGACAGCGCAGACGTACTCATCCTCGGCGGCGGACTGGTCGGGAGCGCGCTTGCGACCGCGCTCGACGCGCACGGCCTGACCGCGATCGTCGTCGACCCCGCCGATCCCGCAACGATCCTAGCCCAGGGCTATGACGGCCGCGCCTCGGCGATCGCCAGCGCCCCGATGCGGATGTTCGAGGCCATCGGCGTCGCGTCGAAGCTCGCTGGCAAGGGATGCCCGATCGAAGGCATCCGGGTCAGCGACGGTCTGGCGCCGGGCAAGCTCGATTTCGCGCCCGATGCGGGCGAAGCGGCGCTCGGCCACATGTTCGAGAACCGCATCCTGCGCACCGCCTTGTTCGAGGCGGCGCAGGCCGCCCCGGGCGTGGACCTGCGGATGCAGGCCCGCGCGGTCTCGGTAGAGCGCGGCGAATTCGGGGTCACCGCGACGCTCGATTCGGGCGCGGTGGTCCGCGCGCCCGTGCTGATTGCGGCGGAGGGCCGCAACTCGCCGACGCGTGATGCCGCCGGGCTCAAGACTGCGCGTTGGAGCTACGATCACGCGGCGATGGTCGCGACCTTCGGACACGAACGCAGCCACGAGAACATCGCCTTCGAGATCTTTTATCCCGAGGGACCCTTCGCGATCCTGCCGCTGCTCGACGACGAGCATGGCCATCGCTCGGCGATCGTCTGGACGGTCAATGCGCGCGACGCGGCGGGGATGAACAAGATCTCCGACCGCGCCTATCTCGCCGAAGCCGAGAAGCGGATGGGCGGCTTCCTCGGCACGCTGGGGCCGCTGTCGGGCCGGTTCAGCCACCCGCTCGGCTTTCATCACGCCGCGTGGATCACCTCGAACCGGCTCGCCTTGGTCGGCGACGCGGCGCACGGCATCCATCCGATCGCCGGCCAGGGAGTCAATGTCGGCTTCCGCGACGTCGCGACCTTGGTCGAAGTGCTCGTCGAAGGCAAAAGGCTCGGCATGGATCTGGGCGACCCGCAACTGCTCGCGCGGTACCAGCGCTGGCGCGGTCTCGACACCTTCATGGTCGCCGCCGCGACCGACGGGCTGACCCGGCTGTTCGGCATCCCCGGCGAGGCCGCGGCGCGCGTCCGCCGCTTCGGGCTTTCTGCGGTCGACAAGCTGCCGCCGCTCAAGCACTGGTTCATGGCCGAGGCGCGGGGCGAGAGCGGCGACGTGCCCAAATTGCTGCAGGGGCTGACGGTGTGATGGCGATCGTCGCGGCGATCCTGCTGACCCTGCCGCCAGCGGTCCAGGCCGGCGATCCGCTCGCCAATGCCTGGCTCGTCCAGGTCAAGCCCGGTGCCAAGCTGACCTTCTTCGATCCGGTCGAAGGCGCCGCGCCCAGGCCGAGCCGCGCTTATGTCGTCGCGGGCGACGTGCTGGTCGCCGACGGCACACACGGCGCATATACTTCGGTCACCTTCGTCAGTCCCGCCGGCAAGACTCGCACCGGCTGGCTGCAGAGCGCGGGCCTAGCGCGCGCCGCCGCGGGGAAAGAGTGGCGCGGCATGTGGAAAGCGACCGAGTCGCAGATCGAGATCACGCCGAGCCGCGTCCGTGGCGCGCTGCACGTCGACGGCGCCGCGACCTGGGGCGCGTTCGATGCCAAAAGAGTCGCGATGGGTGCGGTCCATACCGGCGAATTTGAACTCGACGCGCCGAGCGGCGGCGGTGACCGGATCGCCTTTTCGGTTGGCGAGGAAGGCCAGAACGGGAGACTGGCTTCTGCGTTCGACGCCGCGCCCGAGGATGAATACCGCTGCCGCGTACAGCTGCGCCTGCTCGGGCCCTATCTGCTGGCGCACGACAATGGCGCCTGCGGAGGCGCGAACGTGTCGTTCACCGGCACGTACCGGCTGAGCCGCCGCTAGCCGATCCGGCGCGCCGCCTCGACGATCAACACCGGCACGCCGTCACGCACCGGATACGCCAGCCCCGCTTCATCGGAGATAAGCTCCGCCGCATCCGCATCGTACCGCAAGGGCGTGCGCGTCGCCGGGCACACCAGTTTTTCGAGCAGCCACGGATCGATCGGACCGCTCATTGCAGCGTTACCCCGCCCTCTTCGCCGTGCCGGCCGAAGAATTGCATCAGTTGGACGATCAATTCGGCGCGGTTCGACAGTCCATCGGCTTCGAGCAGCGCCTGTTTCGACGCGGTGTCGAACGGCGCGATCTGCGCGATGCCATTGACCAGCGATTCGTCGTCGAGCCGGGTCACCGCTTCCCAATCGACCGCATAGCCGAGCCCATCGGCGAATCGCCGCGACTCCATCTCGAGCGAGGCGCGCTCGGCGATCGCGAGCACTTCCTCGTCGCTGGTCCCCTCCAGCTCGGCCTCGACCTGGCGAAACGGCGTCGTGACGTCGAGTTCGCGCAGCACGGTGAAGCGCGCCAGTCCCTCGAGCACGATGTCGTAGCGTCCGTCGGGCAGCGCCTCGACCTCGGCGATGCGGCCGACACAGCCGACATCGAACAAGGCCGGCGGCTCGCCCGCATCGCGCGGCTGGATCATGCCGATCCGCCGGTCGCGCGCGAGCGCGTCGGAGATCATCGCCCGGTAGCGCGGCTCGAAGATGTGCAGCGGCAAGTGCATCCGCGGGAACAGCAATGCCCCCGCCAGCGGAAACACCGAAAGCCGCGTCGCGGTCATCCGAACAGGATCGCCGAGAGCTTGCGGCGCTGCGCCGACACCCAGGGATCCTCGAGCCCGACCGCTTCGAACAGCTTGAGCAGCCGCGCGCGGGCGGCACCCTCGTTCCATTCGCGGTCCTCGGCGATCATCGCGAGCAAGGTCGCGGCGGCGGCGTCGCGATTGCTCGCCATCTGCCCGCCGGCAAGCTCATAGCGTGCGTCCATGTCGCCGGTGGCGGCCTTGGTTTCGAGCGCCGACAGGTCCTCGACGGGCGTAGCTTCGCGGGCGAGCGCCAGCGCGGCGCGTGCCTGCTCCACGTCCGCGCCCTTGGCTGCATCCCCGGGTAGCGCCGCCAGCACTGCCTCGGCCTCGTCGATTCGGCTCAGCGCCACCAGCGCACGTGCCCGTCCGGCGGCGATCTGCGGATGCTCGGGCGCCATCTCGGCGATCTGCTCGAAAATCGAAAGCGCGCGCTCGTTGTCGCCGTCGTGGAGCACCTGCTCGCCCATCGCGATCAGTGGCTCGAGCTCGGCCTCGGCCTGTGCTTCCTCGCTCTGCACCGGCAGCTGGCGCAGGATCTGGTCGAGCATCGTGCGCAGCTGGGTCTCGGTCCGCGCGCTCGTCAGATCGGCGACCAGCTGCCCCTGGAACATCGCATAGACCGTCGGAATCGAGCGCACCTGGAATTGCGCGGCAATGAACTGGTTCGCATCGACATCGACCTTGGCGAGAACGACGCCCTTAGCGGCATAATCGGCGGTGACCTTTTCGAGCACCGGGGTCAGCGCCTTGCACGGCCCGCACCATTCGGCCCAGAAATCGATCACCACGAGGCTGGTCATCGACGGCTCGACGACGTCGCGGCGGAAGGCCTCGACGGCTTCCTTCTCTTGCGGGGACAATCCAAGCGTGGCCAACGGGATGCTCCTGGGCGTAATGTCGGGTTGCGCCGCTATGTGGGGGTTTGCGTCGCGCGCGCCAAGCCTTTTCCCAAATCGCGAATGGGGGGTTGCACTGCCCGAAACCCGCTGCTAGTGGCCGCGCCTCACCCGCCCCGAAGCGCCAAGTCGCACGGGGCAGAACGCCAGAGCGGGCGTAGCTCAGGGGTAGAGCACGACCTTGCCAAGGTCGGGGTCGAGGGTTCGAATCCCTTCGCCCGCTCCAGCTTCTCGCCGTGATTTAGCGGCGCTAGATCACGATTATGCGAGAAGCTCGGCCGGCGTCGCGAAGCGGCGACCGACGACGCGGCTTTGCCGCGGCGCTTTCATTGCGCACCCGCCAAACGTTTCGCTTCCGTATCCGCGCCTTGTGCGGCACATTTCGGTTTCCCAGGTTCGGTGTCGTTCACCGGAGAGCCATCATCGGTGTTCGAGAGGGTCTTTGATGAAGTCTGTCGTCTCCAAACTGCTCGCGGCCGCATTGGTCGCGCTCCCGGTCGCAACGCCTGCCCTCGCCGACGAGCCCGCATCGCCGATCGCCACCGAATGGCGCAATCCGAGCAACAGCGTCCATGTCCGGATCGACCGGTGCGACGGGCGGCTCTGCGGCACGGTGACCTGGGCGAGCCCCAAGGCCCAGGCCGATGCGCGCAAGGGCGGCACCGACAATCTGATCGGCACGCGGCTGTTCCGCGACCTCGAGCCCGCCGGCACCGGCAAATGGCGCGGCAAGGTGTTCGTGCCCGATATCCGCAAGACCTTTTCGGGGACGATCAGCTTCGCCGATTCGCAGACGATGGTCGGCAAGGGCTGCGTATTGTTCGGAGTGATCTGCAAATCGCAGACGTGGAAGCGGCTTCCCTGAGTTCGAGCGCCGCTTCCGGGACTGACCAAGCGCGCTTTCTCGGCTAAACCCGCCGCATGGCAAGCGCACCCATTCGAATCGGCATTGGCGGCTGGACCTTCGAGCCCTGGCGCGGGACCTTCTATCCCGAAGGGCTCACCCAGAAGAAGGAGCTCGAATATGCCGCGCGCCAGCTGAGCGCGATCGAGATCAACGGCACCTATTATTCGACCTTCAAGCCCGCGACCTTCGAAGGTTGGGCGAAGACGGTGCCCGACGGCTTCGTGTTCACGGTCAAGGGCTCGCGCTTCTGCACCAATCGGAAAGTGCTGGCCGAGGCAGGCGAATCGGTCCAGCGCTTCGTGTCGCAGGGACTGATCGAGCTCGGCGACAGGCTCGGTCCGATCTTCTGGCAGTTCATGGCGACCAAGAAGTTCGACGCCCAGGATTTCCGCGCATTCCTCGCCTTGCTGCCGCGCGAAGAGGCGGGCGTGAAGCTGCGCCACGCGGTCCAGGTGCGGCACGACAGCTTCCACGTGCCCGAGTTCGTCGCGATGTGCCGCGATGCCGGCGTCGCCCTGGTCTATGCCGATTCGCCGCAATATCCGGCGATCGCCGACATCACCGGCGACTTGGTCTATGCCCGGCTGGAAGCGGGCGAGGACGACAATCCGCTTTGCTATCCCGAAGCCGATTTCCCGCGCTGGACCGAGGCAGTGAAGACCTGGGCGAGCGGCGGCCGGCCCGAGGGCCTGCCCTATGTCACGGCGGAGGCGCCGCCGGCGACGCCACGCGAAACCTTCGTTTTCTTCATCCACGGCGGCAAGGTCCGCGCGCCGGCGGCAGCGCAGGAACTGATCCGCCGGCTAGCCTAGGCCGAGCGGGCGCAGCGGACCGCCGACCAGCCCGCTGACCATCGCCGCCTGCATCCGCATAAGGGGCCGCAGCTTCGAGATCGGCCCGACCAGCCGGTCGCGAACCAGCGGCAACAGCCGGCCGTCGGACTGGTAGACCGGAGTCAGCAGCACGCTCATCGCCTGGTAGAGCCGGACATGGCGCCGTCGCAGCGTCACCGCCCGCGCCAGCGCCTCGGGGAGCGCGTCACTATCGCGCAGCGCCATTGCCAGCGCCCAGGCGTCGAGCAACGCCATGTTCGCGCCTTGACCCAATTGCGGGCTGGTCGAATGCCATGAATCGCCGATGTGGATCAGGCCGGGCTCGGCCGGCGCGACGAGGGTACGGTGCGTGTAGCGGGCGAAGGTCAGCTGGTCGGGATCCATGATCGCGTCGAGCAGCGGCCGGGTGGCGGGCCATAGCCTGGCGACTTCCGCCTTCCACGCATCGAGCCCCGCAGCGCGCCACGCGTCGAGCCGGTCGGCACGCAGCGACCAGAAGAAGGCCGCCTCGCGAACCGCGCTCCCCGGCCGCGTGCCGATAGGCAGCACGCCCGCCATTACGCTGGCGCGGCGATAGCGCTGCTGCAGCGCCGCCTCGTCGAAGCCTGCCTGCCAGGGCAGACTCGCCCAGAGCGCGCCATAGGCCAGCGCGCGGCCGGGGCGCGGTACCAGCGAGCTCCGCGACCCGAGTGCGTCCACGATCAGATCGACGCAAATCGATTCGCCATGGGTAAAGTCTAGCCGGCGTCCCCCGCCCTCCTGCGATGAGCCCGTGACTTCGCAGCCGGTGCGAATCGGTATTCCAGCGGCGGTGACGGCGTCTTGGAGGATCGCGAACAGGCTGGCGCGGTGAATGCCGATCCCGAACCGCGCGCCGTCCAGTGCCGCATAATGGACGTCGAGCACCGTCCGGCCGTCGGCCTCGCCGGTCAGCCGCGCGATCCGCGCGCCCTGCGCCAGCATCCGCTCGGCGAGCCCGAGCTGCGCCAGCACCGCGAAGCCCGTCGGCTGGAGCATCAGCCCCGAGCCGATCGGCCGCGGTGCGTCGAATCGCTCGAACAGGGTGACGCGGTGGCCGTCGCGGTCGAGCAGCAGCGCCGCGGCGAGCCCCGCCGGGCCGCAGCCGGCGACCGCGATGTCGAGCGGCGTCACGGTGTCAGCGCGGCCGTTTGGGGCTTGGCCGGCCCGAGACCATCCGCTCGCCATCGATCACGATCGGGCTAGCGAGGCCCGGCAGCCCGTCGCGCTCGATCTGCATCCCGCGCGCGATGACCTGCGGGTCGGCAAACACTTCGTCCACCGTGTTGATCGGCCCCGCTGGCACCCCCGCCGCTTCGAGCGCCTCGTAGAGATCGGCCTTGGCCCAGCCGCGAATCGCCGTCTCGATGAGGGGGAGCAGCGCATCGCGGTGCGTCACCCGCGCCGGATTGGTTGCGAAGCGCGCGTCGTCGGTGAGGTCGAGCCCGAGCACTCCGCACAATTTGCGGAACTGCGAATCATTGCCCACCGCGACGATCAGCGCGCCGTCCTTGGTCTCGAACGCCTGATAGGGGACCAGATTGGCGTGGCCGTTGCCCATCCGCTGCGGCACCTTGGCGGGATTGGCCATCCAGTTGAGCGCCTGGTTGGCGAGCACGCCGACCTGCGTGTCGAGCAAAGCCATATCGATATGCGCGCCCTCGCCGCTGGCGTCACGGCGTCGCAGCGCGGCGAGGATCGCCACTGCCGAATAGACTCCGGTGAAGATGTCGGCATAAGCGACGCCGGCCTTTTGCGGCGCGCCGTCGGGCTCGCCGGTCAGCGACATGATCCCGCCCATGCCTTGGATGATGAAGTCGTAGCCGGCGCGGTGCGCATAGGGCCCGTCCTGCCCGAAACCAGTGATCGAGCAGACCACCAGCCGCGGATTCGCGGCGCGCAGGCTCGCTGGATCGAGCCCGTATTTGACCAGCCCGCCGACCTTGTAATTCTCGATCACCACATCGGCGTCCGCGAGCAGCGCGCGGACCTCGGCCTGGCCCTCGGGCGTGGCGATGTCGATCGCGCGGCTCGCCTTGCCGCGGTTGGTCGCGTGGAAATAAGCGGCGTCGCGATTCTCGCCGTCGGGCGCGTGGAGGAAAGGCGGACCCCAATGGCGGGTGTCGTCGCCCTCGCCCGGGCGCTCGACCTTGATCACTTCGGCGCCTAGATCGGCGAGCAACTGCCCGCACCAGGGCCCGGCGAGGATCCGCGCCAACTCGACGACCCGCAGCCCTTCGAGCGGCCTCACGGCCTGCGGATCTCGTAGATCACGTGCGGCTTCATCTCGCCGGCCATCAGCCGTAATTCGGTTCCGGGCCGCAGCACCCCGCCGATCTTCTCCATCGCCTTGCGCGAGCGGATATTGCCCTCTCCGACGGTGAACACCGCGGTGCCGACGAAGCGGTGGATGTGATCGAGCATCAGCCGCTTGATCTCGCGATTATAGCTGCCGCCCCAATAGTCGCGCTTGAGATAGGTCCAGCCGATCTCGATCTCGTCCGCCTCGGGCTTCCAATTGTCGTAGCGCGACGATCCAATCACTTCGCCGCTGGCCTTGTCCAGGATGGTCAGCGCGCCGCCGCTGGCGATCCCGGCGTCGAAATAAGCGCGGAACACCGGCTCCTGCCAGCGGTCATGCGCCGGATGCACCTCCCAGATCAGCGGATCGGCGGCGACCGCGTAGAGCGCGTCCCAATCGTCGGGTGTGCTCGGCCGGAGCGTCACCCGCTCGCCGGTGAGAGTCGGTTGCCAATCTGGCATCAAATCATTCAACGCCGCTTACTCCTCCCGTTCGCGCTGAGCTTGTCGAAGCGCCGCTCTCCTTTGCTCCGGTGTCGCCTGCGGAGGCCGCCCTTCGACAGGCTCAGGGCGAACGGACAAGTGTGCGCCCAACCTAGAACGCTGCGATTCCGGTGATCGCGCGGCCCAGGATCAGCCCGTGCACGTCGTGCGTGCCCTCATAGGTGTTGACCGTCTCGAGGTTGATCGCGTGGCGCATCACGTGGAATTCGGCCGAGATCCCGTTGCCGCCGTGCATGTCGCGCGCGACTCGCGCGATAGCGAGTGCCTTGCCGCAATTGTTGCGCTTGATGATGCTGATCGCCTCGGGGCTGAGCGTGCCTTCGTCGAACATCCGCCCGGCGCGCAACGCCGCCTGCAGCCCGAGCGCGATCTCGGTCTCCATATTGGCGAGCTTCAACTGCACCAACTGATTGGCGGCAAGCGGCTTGCCGAACTGCGCGCGGTCGAGCGTATATTGCCGCGCCGCATGCATGCATGCCTCGGCGGCGCCCATCGTGCCCCAGGCGATGCCGTAGCGCGCGCGGTTGAGGCAGCCGAACGGGCCCTTCAGCCCCTGCACCTCTGGGAGCAGCGCCTCCTCGCCTACCTCGACTCCGTCCATCACGATCTCGCCGGTGACCGAAGCGCGCAGGCTCAATTTGCCCTCGATCTTGGGCGTCGACAGCCCCCTCATCCCGCGCTCGAGCACGAAGCCCTTGATCCCGCCGCCATGCGCGTCGCTCTTCGCCCAGACGACCATCACGTCGGCGATCGGCGAATTGGTGATCCACATCTTCGTGCCGGTCAGGCGATAGCCGCCGTCGACCTGTTCGGCGCGGGTGCGCATGCCGCCGGGATCCGATCCGGCATCGGGCTCGGTCAGCCCGAAACAGCCCACCCATTCGCCGGTCGCCAGCTTGGGCAGATACTTCCGCTTCTGCGCCTCGGTGCCATAGGCATAGATCGGGTGCATCACGAGGCTCGACTGCACGCTCATCGCCGAGCGATAGCCCGAATCGACGCGCTCGACCTCGCGGGCGACCAGCCCATAAGCGACATAGCCGAGCCCGGCCCCGCCATAGCTCTCCGGGATCGTCGGGCCGAGCAGCCCGAGCGCGCCCATCTCGGCCATGATCTCGCGGTCGAAGCGCTCGTCGAGGAAGGCACTGGTCACCCGCGGCAGCAATTCGCCCTGCGCGTAATCGCGCGCGGCGCCTTGCACCATCCGCTCTTCGTCGGTCAGCTGCGCGTCGAGCGCGAACGGATCCTGCCAGTCGAACCGGCCCATCTCTGCCATGTCTCTTCCTTCAGGTCGCTGCCGGCGGGGGGGATCCCGCGACCGGCGGCACGGGGGACGGCGTCTCGAGCGCATCCCGTTCGATCTCGAGCAGCCCCTGGCGTGCCGCGATGTACCGCCGTGCCGCGACGGTCCAGCTCTCGGCGCTGGCGACGCCGGGCATGTGGACGACCTCGGCAAGCGCGGTCTCGACATCGCCGTGATCGAGCGCGAGGCGTGCGCGGCGCAGCCGGTCGGCGGTGCGCGGGCTCGGCGACGCGGCCTGGCGCAGCACGACGAGATCGCCGAGCAGCCGCCGCACGCTCATCCACATGCTGTCGTCGGCGCCGCTGGTCAGCCGCGGCGCAATGGTCTCGAGCGCCAGGCGAAGGTCGCCGAGCGTCACCGGCTCGGCCGAAGCGCGCACGATCATCCCCACCGCCTCGCCGCGCGTCTCGGCGAAGCGCTGGCGCAACTGGCCTTCGAGCGGCCCGAGCGGCTGCCCGCGCTCGATCGCGCGGCGCACCGCCGCGGCGAGCAGCAACCGTTCCGCACGGCTCGCATAGGAAGCGGCGTTGCGCGCGCTGCCGCTGACATCGCGTAGCCGCAATTCGAGCTGGTCGAGCTTACCGGCAAGCTCTTGCTCGCGCGCGCCCAGCGTCGCCACATCGGTGCCGGGCGGCAGCGGCGCGGCGGGATTCGCCTGGGGCTGCGGCGCCTCGACCGGCGCCGGTGCGGGGCCGGGATGCGGCGAATCGATTCCGCCGGCAAGTTGGAAGGCGGCCGCGGTCACGGCGATGCCGCCAGCAAAGGCAAGGCCGCCAATGAGATAGGGGGACCGCGTCCCGGCGCCGCGGGACGGCTCCGGCGCGAGGGGCTCGTCGCTCATGCCCCCTTATTCGCTGCCCCGCTCCCGCGGTCAATCGGCGAGCGCGATTGCCGCTTCGATCATTGCCTCGCTCGTCCGCTCGCCGGGCACGACGACCTGCTCCCAGCCGGTCCCGGCCGCTGCCGCCACGGCCTCGCTCATCGCCACCAGTGCGATGCCGGCACGGAGCTCCGCATCGACGAGCTCGCGCAGCCACGCGCCGCTGCGCGCCGATTGCACCAGCGCGATGCTATCGGCGAGTCGCGCGATATCGTCTGGGACCCGGCGCTCGCTGGCATAGACCGTGATCAACTTGGCGACGATCCCGCCGGCCGCGATCGTCCGCTCGCGCCCGGCAAGGTGCAGGGCGCGCCGAACGCCGTCCGCCGTCGCGCGGGCAACGAGCGATTCGGCGCCTTGTTCGCCGACGAATCGAACGTGAAATCCATGCCGCTCCGCTGCCTCAGCGCTTGCCTTTCCTACAGCATAGACCGGCAGCCGGCGCAGCGCCGCGAGCCCGGCGCCGGCGTGGCGCAGCGCATTGGCGCTGGTGACGAGGAGGGCATCGAACCCCTCTGCATCGGGCGCCCGCCATGCCACCGGCGCGACTTCGAATAGTGGCATGCGGATAGCGCGGCGCCCGCGCGCCTCGATCGCCGCGGCAGTGACGCGGTTGCCGGGCTCCGGCCGCAGCACCGCGATCGCGCGGCTCATCCCCCGAACAGTCGGCGAATCGCGTCGGGTGCGCCGATCAGCAGGTCGCGCGCCACCGCGATCGGCAGCGCCGGGTCGGTCGGCGCGCCGGCCTCCTGCGCGTGAACGTGCGCGCTGCCGTCTTCGGAGAGCAGTTCAGCGCTGAGCGTCATGATCGCCCCTTCGATCGTCGCGAGTGCCGCCACCGGCGAATGGCAATCGGCCTTGAGCGCGGCGAGCAAGGCGCGCTCGGCGCGCACGCAGGCATGCGTTTCGGGGTGATCGATCTTGGCGAGCACAGCGCGGCTGTGGCCATCGTCGGCGCGGCACTCGACTCCCACAGCGCCCTGCGCCGGCGCGGGCAGCATCACGTTGATCGGGATGGCAGTACCGATGTCGTGCCGTCCCAGCCGATCGAGCCCGGCGGCGGCGAGCAGGGTCGCATCGGCCTCGCCCGCGGCGAGCTTGGCCAGCCGCGTGTCGACATTGCCGCGGAACAGGACGATCTCGAGATCCGGCCGCAGCCTGCGCATCTGCGCCGCGCGCCGCGGCGAGCTGGTGCCGACCACCGCGCCCCGCCGCAGCGCGTCGATCGACTCGGCCCCGACCAGCCGATCGCAGACATCGGCGCGCGGCAGCATCGCGGCAATGGCGATCCCGGCCGGGCGAACCGTCTCGACATCCTTCATCGAATGCACCGCGGCGTGGATCTCGCCACCCAGCAGCGCCCGGTCGAGCTCCTTGGTCCACAAGGCCTTGCCGCCAATTTCGGCGAGCGCGCGGTCCTGCACCTGGTCGCCGGTGGTGCGGATCGGGACGATCTCGATTTGGTCGGGCGAAATCGCATGCGCGGCGGCAAGCGCGTCGCGCACCAGACCGGCTTGCGTGAGAGCGAGCGGCGAGCCGCGCGTGCCGAGGCGGAAGATGGGCATGGCTTGTGCTAATGCCCCTGAGGACTAATTGGATGCAATGGCGCTGATCCTTGGCCTCGAATCGAGCTGCGACGAAACCGCCGCGGCGCTGGTGACTTCCGATCGCCGGATCCTCGCGCACCAGCTCGCCGGGCAGGAGGCGGCGCACCGGCCCTATGGCGGCGTCGTTCCCGAAATCGCCGCGCGTGCGCATGTCGAAGTGATGGCGCCCTTGGTCGAGGCCGCGCTCGCCGAGGCCGGGGTGACGTTGGCCGAGGTCGACGGGGTCGCCGCCACCGCCGGCCCCGGGCTGATCGGCGGCGTGATGGTCGGGCTCGTCACCGGCAAGGCGCTGGCGCTGGCGAGCGGCAAGCCGCTGGTCGCGGTCAATCATCTCGAAGGCCACGGCCTGTCGCCGCGGCTGTCCGATCCCGACCTCGCCTTCCCCTATCTGCTGCTGCTCGTCTCGGGTGGGCATTGCCAGTTGCTGCTCGTCGAAGGCGTCGGCGCCTATCGTCGGCTCGCCACGACGATTGACGATGCCGCGGGCGAGGCGTTCGACAAGACGGCCAAGCTGCTTGGACTGGGCTTTCCGGGCGGCCCGGCGGTCGAGCGCGCCGCGGTCGGCGGCGATCCGCACGCGGTGCCGCTGCCACGTCCGCTGCTCGGTTCGGGCGAGCCGCATTTCTCCTTCGCCGGATTGAAGAGCGATGTGGCGCGCAAGGCGGGAAAGTTTCCCGTCGCCGATCTCGCGGCATCGTTCCAGCAGGCAGTGGTCGATTGCCTGGTGGACCGCACCCGGATTGCGCTTCGCAACGTCCGGCCGACCGCGTTGGTCGTCGCCGGCGGTGTCGCGGCGAACAAGACGGTGCGCGGCGCGCTCGAAACGCTTGCCGCCGAGCATGGGCTGCGCTTCGTCGCCCCGCCGCTGTGGCTGTGCACCGACAATGCGGCGATGATCGCCTGGGCGGGCGCCGAGCGCTTCGCCGCCGGGCTCACCGATCCGCTCGATTTCCCGGCGCGCCCACGCTGGCCGCTCGATCCCGGAGCGGAAAAGGTTCGCGGCGCAGGAGTGAAGGCATGAGAATTGGTGTCATCGGCGGCGGCGCCTGGGGCACCGCGCTCGCGCAAGTGGCGGCGCGCGGCGGGCAGCCGGTAACCTTGTGGGCACGCGAGCCCGAAGTGGTCGAAAGCGTCAACGCCGCGCGGGAGAACCGCCACTTCCTCGCTGGGGTGCCGCTGTCCGATACGATCCGGGCCACCGGCGACCTTGCCGATCTCGCCAACCACGACGCATTGCTCGTCGTGGCGCCCGCGCAGCATGTCCGCGCGGTGCTTGCGGCAGCGCCGATCGGCGCCACCCCGCTCGTGCTCTGCGCGAAGGGCATCGAGGCGGGCACCCGGCTACTCGTTGGCGAAGTCGCGCACCAGGCCGCGCCCGATGCGCCGATCGCCGTACTGTCGGGCCCGACCTTTGCGCACGAGGTCGCCGCCGGAAAGCCGACCGCGGTCACCCTTGCCTGCGAGGACGAGGCGCTGCGGGCGCGTCTCGCCGCGCGCCTCGCCGGACCCGCCTTCCGCACCTATGGCTCCGCCGACGTGATCGGCGCCGAGATCGGCGGCGCGGTCAAGAACGTCCTTGCGATTGCCTGCGGCGTGGTTGAAGGCGCCGGACTCGGGCTCAACGCCCGCGCCGCCCTGATCGCGCGCGGCTTCGCCGAGATGACTCGCTTCGGGCTCGCGCGCGGCGGCCAGGCCGAGACGCTCACCGGGCTCTCGGGGCTCGGCGACCTCGTGCTCACCTGCAGCTCGACCAATTCGCGCAACTTCTCGCTCGGCGTCGGGCTCGGTCAGGGCAGGAGTGCCGTTGAACTGATGGCAGACCGCAAGACCGTCGCCGAGGGCGCGTTCACCGCGCCGGTGCTCCGCGAGGCCGCGGCGGAGGGAGGCGTCGAGATGCCAGTGTGCGAAGCGGTATGTGCCCTGCTTTCGGGGGCGCCGGTCGCGGACGTCGTCGGCGCCTTGCTCAGTCGCCCGCTGCGCGAGGAAGCGCGATGAAGTGGGCGGCGATGCTGCGCGGGATCAATCTCGGCAAGCGGCAGCTCAAATCGGCCGAACTGAAGGCGGTGGTCGAAGGAATGGGTTTTACCGAGGTCAAGACGATCCTCGCCTCGGGCAATGTCGTGTTCCAGGCCGGCGACGCAACGCCCGAGTCGCTCGAGCGCGATCTCCACGTGGCACTCGAAAAGGCCACGGGGCTCAAGTCCGAAGTCTTCGTCCGCAACCGCGACGAGCTCGCCCGGCTGGTCGAAGCCAATCCGTTCCCAGACGAGGCGCGCGAGCGGCCGAGTTTCCTGGTCGTCAGCTTCCACCGCGAGTCGGTGGACAAGGATGCGATCGATCGGCTCGCCAAATCCTATGACGGACCCGAGCGCATGGTCGTGGTCGGCCGTGAGCTGTTCACCGATTTTCCCGACGGCCAGGGCCGCTCGAACCTGATCCCGGCAATGGCCAAGGCCAAGCTGTCGCAGGCCAATACCGGGCGCAACTGGAATACCGTGCAGAAGCTGCTGGCGGCGCTCGACGGCTAGAAGTCGACGGCGATGCCCTTGCGCTCCCAATCCCCATAGCGCGTCGGATCGAGCGGGTCCGCCGCGGGGGCGGCCGGCGCGGGCTTGGGCACCGGCGGGCTCTTCGACAGGTGCTGCGGGGGCTTCACATGGCTCGGGCGCTGGCCCATGGCACTGGCTCCAATGAGTAGAGCCCCCCATCGTCCCCGCCGTCCGAGCGGTCAAGAGCCCGACGCCCCCGGCGTCCCCGCGCGGCGCGCCGCGCTCAAATTGCTCGACGCAGTGCTCCGCCGAGGCCTTGCGCTCGAACAGGCGCTCGATTCGGCGGCGCAGGGGCTCGCGCCGAACGATCGCGGCCTCGCCCACGCCATCGCCGCCGAAGCGCTACGCCGGCTCCCCGATCTCGACGCGTTGATCGATTCGGCGACGCAGCGCGACTTGCCCGACGACGCCAAGGCACGGTTCGCGCTACGAATCGCGCTCGTTCAAGCGCTTAGCCTAGGAACGCCTGGGCATGCCGCAATCTCGACCGTGCTGCCTCTGGTCGATGGCGGGCCCCGCAAGCTCGTCCATGGCGTGTTCGGCACGCTGCTGCGCCAGGGCGCGACGCTGCCCGAACCGCCGACGCTCCCCGATCCGGTGGCGCTTCGCTGGCACGCCGCCTGGGGCGACCAGATGATCGAGGATGCCGAGCGCGCAATCGCGGTGCCGCCGCCGCTCGATCTGACCCTGCGCGGCTTCGCTCAGGCGCCCGATGTGCCTGGCCGCAGCCTGCTGCCGGGACATCTCCGCCTGGACGAAAAGGCGTCCGTCACGGGGATCGAAGGCTATGCCGAGGGCGATTGGTGGGTGCAGGACCTTGCCGCGTCGATCCCTGCCCGGCTGATCGGCAAGGGCGAAGGCACCGCGCTCGATCTGTGCGCCGCGCCCGGCGGCAAGACGCTCCAGCTGGCCGCCGCGGGCTGGAACGTGACCGCGGTCGACGTGTCCGAAAGTCGTCTTGCGCGACTTCACGAGAATCTCGAGCGCACCGGCCTCGCGGCGCATGTCGTCACTGCCGACCTGCTGACCTGGCAGCCGCCCGGGCCGGCCGACGCGGTGCTGCTCGATGCGCCGTGCAGCGCCACCGGCATCTTCCGCCGCCACCCCGACGTGCTCCACCGCGTCCGCCCGTCGCTGATCGCCGAGATGGCCGCGCTCCAGGCGCGCCTGCTCGCCCGCGCGGCGCAGTGGGTGAAGCCCGGCGGCACCTTGGTTTTCTCGACCTGCTCGCTCGAGCCGCAGGAAGGCGAGGACCAGCTCGAACGCTTCCTCGCGGCACATCCGGATTTCGCGATCCTGCCCATCGCTGCCGACGAACTGCCCAGAGGCGTCGTGGCGCGGGACGACGGTACGTTGCGCCTGCTCCCCGGCATGCTCGCGGAGGCGGGCGGCCTCGACGGCTTCTTCATCGCGCGGCTGGTCCGCGCCTGACCGAATAGCTGCGCATCCATGAAGTCCGGTTGCGCGCGAGTCGCGCCATGCTAAGGATTCGCGCATGAATCCCGTCCGCATCGCGCCCTCGATCCTTTCCGCCGACTTCGCCCGGTTGGGCGAGGAGATCCGCGCGATCGATGCGGCGGGGGCCGACTGGATCCATGTCGACGTGATGGACGGGCATTTCGTGCCCAACATCACGATCGGCCCCGCGGTGATCAAGGCGCTGCGCCCGCACACCGCCAAGCTGTTCGACGTCCATTTGATGATCGCGCCGGTCGATCCGCTGCTCCAGGCCTTTGCCGATGCCGGCGCCGACACGATCTCGGTCCATCCCGAGGCCGGCCCGCACCTCCATCGCACGCTCCAGACGATCAAGGCGCTCGGCAAGCGCGCCGGGGTGGTGCTGAACCCGGCGACGCCGGTGGACGTTGTCGACCATGTCATGGACATGATCGACTTGATCCTGGTGATGAGCGTCAATCCCGGCTTCGGCGGTCAGAAGTTCCTGCATAGCCAATTGCCCAAGATCACCGAGCTGCGCCGCCGGATCACCGCATCGGGCCGCGCGATCGACCTCGAAGTCGATGGCGGAGTCGACCGCGAGACCGCGCCGCTCGCGATTGCCGCGGGCGCCGACGCACTGGTCGCGGGCACCGCCACTTTCACCGGCGGCCCCGGGCAGTATGCCGCCAACATCGCCGCATTGAGAGGCGGGTGAAGGGGCCGCCGCCCGAGTCCGGCGCCGACGGAGTCGAGGAAGGCAAACGGCTGATCCGCACCGGCGGCGATCGCGGCCTCAGCCTCGCCGAGCGGATATCCGAGCGCTTCCAGCGGCTGACCTGGGGCACGCCGCTCCACGCGATGCGGCTGCGGGGCCGGCATCCGCTCAAGCTGATCTCGATTCCCGACGATCCCTTTTTCGGCGACGCCCAGCGCGGCAACGCGCTGCTCGATGGCATGGTGCGCTTCCGCGGCGAGGACCGCGCGATCGAGGCGCTCGATTTCGCCAAGCCCGATTGGTCGCCAGCGTTCGGCGACTATCTCCAGAGCTTCGCCTGGCTGCGCGACCTTTCCAGCGTCACGACGCGCGCGCACGGCGTCCCGATCGCCGAGGCCATCATGCGCCGCTGGCTCGCGGTGCATGGCGAGAAGGTGTCCGAGCCGGCGTGGCGCGCCGATTGCTGGGGCCGGCGCATTCTGTTCTGGACCGCGCACGCCCCGCTGATCCTGTCGTCGACCGATCTCGTCTACCGTTCGAGCGTGCTCCACGCGATCGCGCGCGGCGCTCGCCATCTCGATCGCGCCGCCAATCGCGTCCAGCCCGGCGCGGGGCTGATCGCCGCCTGGTCGGGGGTACTGGTCGCCGGACTGTCGTTGCCGGGCGGCGATCCGCGCCGGGCGTATGGCGAGAGCGGGCTCAAACGGGCGCTCGACCAGTCCGTGTTCGACGATGGCGGCAGCGTCACGCGCTCGCCGACCGCGCAGATCGAATCGATCCAGTCGCTCACAATCCTCGGCGAAGCCTATGCCGCGCGCCGGCTCGACGCGCCCGAATTCATCGAGGCGACGCGCAATCGCATGGTCACCGCATTGCTCGGCCTGTGCCACGGCGACAAGGCGCTTTCGAGCTGGCAGGGCTCGGGGCCGGTCGCCGCCGACGTCATCGAACAATTGGTCGAAGCCACCGGCGTGCGCACCCGCCCGCTCAAGCAGGCGCGCGAATGGGGCTATCAGCGGCTGTCGCAGGGACAGAGCGTGCTGATCATGGACGTCGCCCCGCCGCCGCTCGCGCGGCTGGTCGAGGGCGGATGCGCCTCGACCCTGGCGTTCGAGCTTTCCGATGGGCTCGATCGTCTCGTCGTCAATTGCGGCGGCGCCCGCGCGGCGCATGCCAAGACGCCGCCGGCCTTGGCCGAAGGTCTGCGGACCACCGCCGCGCATTCGACGCTGGTGCTCAGCAACAGCAATTCGACAGCGATCCACGCCGACGGGACGCTGGGCCGCGGCGTCGTCGAAGTCGAACTGGTGCGCCACGAGACCGACACCGCCAGCCGGATCGAGGCGAGCCATGACGGCTATGTCCGGCGGTTCGGTTATCTGCATCGCCGCGTCCTGGCGATGTCGCCCGACGGACGCGACGTGCGCGGCGAGGACATGCTGCTCCCGGCCGACCGGCGAAAGCACAAGGCCCCGACGGTGTTCGCGGCGCGCTTCCACCTTCACCCGCAGGTCCAGGTCACTCCGACGGCCGACGGGCTAGCGGCGATCCTGCGTACTGCCTCGGGACATCTCTGGCAGTTTCGCTGCAAGGGCGGCAGCCTCGCGATCGAGGACAGCGTCTGGGTCGATTCGCGCGGGCGCCCGCTCGCCAGCCAGCAGCTCGTCGTCACCGGTGCCAGCCCGGCCGGGGGCGCCAATGTCAGCTGGATTTTCCACAAAGCTCACGAAAGAACCACGCGATGGCCGCCTCCAGCGCCGCCGGTGCGCTAAACGCCGCACGCTATGCGGCGCTCTTGAACAGTAGCTATCACGCAGATCGAGAAGGCAGTCTCGATTCACGGCATCGGTGGATCATGTTTTTTGTCGTGTTGCTTGGCGCGTCTTCCATCGTAACTGCGGCAGGAGCCCGCGGCACGATCTTCGTAGGGATTGCCACCACTCTCTTAGGTGCAATCGATTTGACATTTAGCTTTTCGATTCGTGCCCGGAAGCATGCCTATCTAAGGAAAGAATATTTTCGGATCGCTGCCGACTTGGCTATGAGCAAATGTTCGCCGGCGGAGGCCGAGGCGAAGATGATGGAATTGGCCGGAGAAGAGGACCCGCCCTATATGGCGGTTCAGGCCCTTGCGGCAAATTGGGCGATGAAAGTGGTATACGGCGACGCCCGTAGCCTGCCTTGCAAAGTCACGCGATTCGAGCGGATATTCAGACATTGGCTTCATATGAACGGGCGCGATTTTCTGGCCGGTCCGTAAGTCGCACTGCCCCAGCGGGCATCGTCCGTGCGTTGGGCGATTGAGCGGGTGATATTATAGTTGCGCGGTGCGTCACCGCCCGTAGATGGGCGCATGGATCAGGTCAGCATCAAGCGCGCGCTTCTCTCGGTCTCGGACAAGACCGGGATCGTCGAACTCGGCCAGGCGCTCGCCGCCCAGGGCGTCGAATTGGTCTCCACCGGCGGGACCGCCAAAGCGCTGCGCGACGCCGGGCTCGACGTGCGCGACATCTCCGATCTCACCGGCTTTCCCGAGATGATGGACGGCCGGGTCAAGACGCTCCACCCCAAGGTCCATGGCGGGCTGCTCGCGGTGCGCGACAATCCCGAACATGTCGCGTCGATGCAGGAGCATGAAATCGGCGCGATCGACCTCGTCGTCGTCAATCTCTACCCCTTCGCGCAGACCGTCGCGCGTGGCGCGGAGCGCGACGAGATCATCGAGAATATCGATATCGGCGGCCCGTCAATGGTGCGCTCGGCCGCCAAGAACCACGATTCGGTCGCGATCCTCACCGATCCCGCCGATTATCCGCTCGTTCATGGCGGCAGCACGACGCTCGAGCAGCGGCGGAAATTCGCGGCCAAGGCCTATGCCGCCACCGCCGCCTATGACGCGGCGATCGCGGGCTGGTTCGCGCATGTCGATCAGGGCGAGCGCTTCCCCGATCGCGTCGCGGTGCCGATGATCAAGCAGGCCGAACTGCGCTACGGCGAGAACCCGCACCAGATCGCCGCGCTCTACACCCAGGCGGCAGGCGGCGTGAACGGCATTGCCCAGGCGCAGCAAGTCCAGGGCAAGGAGCTCAGCTACAACAATTACAACGACGCCGATGCCGCGCTTGAGCTGGTCAGCGAGTTTCGCGACGGCCCGCCGACGGTAGTGATCGTCAAGCACGCCAATCCGTGCGGCGTCGCGACCGGCGGTACGCTGATCGAGGCGTATCAGGCGGCATTCGCGTGCGACACCGTTTCGGCGTTCGGCGGGATCATTGCGGTCAACCGTCCGCTCGACGAAATCACCGCGGAGGCGATCTCGGGGATCTTCACCGAAGTCGTGGTAGCGCCGGACGCCGACGAAGCCGCGCGCGCGGTGTTCGCGCGCAAGAAGAACCTTCGGCTGCTTCTCACCGGCGAACTGCCCGATCCGGCGCGGCGCGGCCGGGCGATGAAGTCGATCGCGGGCGGTTTCCTGATCCAGTCGCGTGACAATGGCATGATCACCGAGGCCGATCTCAAGGTCGTTACCAAGCGCGCGCCGACTGCGCAGGAGCTGGCCGACTGCCGTTTCGCCTGGACCGTCGCCAAGCACGTCAAGTCGAACGCGATCGTCTATGCGCAGGGCGGCAGCACGGCGGGGATCGGCGCGGGCCAGATGAACCGCCTCGAATCGGCGCGGATCGCCGCGTGGAAGGCCAAGGATGCCGCCGACAAGGCCGGCTGGGCGCAGCCGCGCACGATCGGCTCGGCGGTTGCCTCGGACGCCTTCTTTCCCTTCGCTGACGGCCTGCTCGCGGCGGTCGAGGCGGGCGCCACCGCGGTGATCCAGCCGGGCGGATCGATCCGCGACGACGAGGTGATCGCGGCTGCCGACGCTGCCGGACTGGCGATGGTGTTCACCGGGATGCGGCATTTCCGCCATTGACCAGCCCGCGCGATCAGGTCAGCCCTGCTGACCTACTCGACAAGGCTTTTGAAATTTTATAACAAGCGTCCGGAAACCGAGTCCGTGCGTTCTCCGGAGCGATACGGTCCGTCATTCGGAGAGATCATGGACGCCCCGCGCGCCAATTTGCCGCCGCTGTCGCTGCACGTGCCGGAGCCGAGGTTCCGACCCGGCGACGAAGTCGATTTCAGTGCAGTCGATGTCCCGCCCGCGGGCTCCGCCCGCCGCCCGGACACTGCCGAGCCCGCCGCCAATTTTCAGGACCTGGCGTTCACGCTGGTCCGCGTGCTCGACGAATCGGGCCAGGCGGTCGGCCCGTGGAACCCGCGGCTCGATTCAGAGGCGCTGCGTAAGATGCTCCGCTCGATGGCGCTGGTTCGCGCGTTCGACGAGCGCATGTTCCGCGCGCAGCGCCAGGGCAAGACCAGCTTCTACATGAAGTCGACCGGCGAAGAGGCCGTCGCGGTGGCCGCGACGATGGCGCTTGCTGCCGACGACATGTGCTTCCCGTCCTACCGCCAGCAGGGCATCCTGATCACCCGCGGCTATCCGCTGATCACGATGATGAACCAGATCTATTCGAACAAGGGCGATCCGCTGCAGGGGCGCCAGTTGCCGATCATGTACTCGTCGAAGGAGTTCGGTTTCTTCTCGATCTCGGGCAATCTCGCGACGCAATATCCGCAGGCGGTCGGCTGGGCGATGGCGAGCGCGGCCAAGGGCGACACCCGCATCGCCGCGACCTGGTGCGGCGAGGGCAGCACCGCGGAGGGCGACTTCCATTCGGCGATGACCTTCGCGACGGTCTACAAGGCCCCCGTGATCCTGAACGTGGTCAACAACCAATGGGCAATCAGCAGCTTCTCGGGCTTTGCCGGCGCCGAGGCGACGACCTTCGCAGCGCGCGCGGTGGGCTATGGCATTGCCGGGCTGCGCGTTGACGGCAATGACGCGCTGGCGGTCTATGCCGCGACGCAATGGGCGGCCGAGCGCGCGCGGACCAATCAGGGCCCGACCCTGATCGAGCACTTCACCTATCGCGCCGAGGGCCATTCGACCTCGGATGATCCGACCGCCTATCGCAGCGCGGGCGAGCCCAACGCCTGGCCGCTCGGCGATCCGATCCGGCGGTTGAAGGAACACCTCATCGCGCTCGGCGAATGGGACGAAGAGCGCCATGCCGCACAAGACCTCGAACTCGCCGAAGAAGTGAAGCGCGCGCAGAAGGAAGCCGAGACCAACGGCATCCTCGGCCACGGCATGCACCAGCCGTTCGAGACGATGTTCGAGGGCGTGTTCGAAGAGATACCCTGGCACCTCAAGGAACAGCAGCAGCAGATGCTCGACGAACGCAAGGCGGCGGGAATATGACGATGCGTCTCGACCGCCGCACCCTGATCAAGGGTGCAGCCGCCTTGGGCGGGATCGCGCTGCTGCCTTCAGGGCTGCTCGCCGCTGACGAACATATGGTCGTCAGTGACGACATGCCGTTCACGGTGGGTACCCGCAGCACCCGGCTGACCATGGTGCGCCTCGAAGGCAAGGCCAAGCCCAAGGGCGTGGTGCTGTTCTCGACCGGCCATGGCTCATGGCCCGACCGCTATCAGCGGATCACGGCGATCCTCGCGCTGCAGGGCTATGTCGTTCTCGCGCCGCTGCATGTCGATTCGGTCAAATATCCCGACGCTGCAAAGTTCACGCGCGAGCAGAGCTTCCCCGAGCGGTTGGCGGACATGACGGCGGTGTCCGCTTTTGCCGCCAAGCGCTATCCGGGGCTGCCGGTGATCGCGGCGGGGCATAGTTTCGGCACGCTGATCGCGCTCTGCCTCGGCGGGGCGCTTCCCTATGTCGGGCAGTTGCGCAACCTGGCGGTGGAGGCGGTCCTCGGCTTCTCGACTCCGGGCAAGATTCCCGGGCTGATCCAGCCGAGCGCCTATCAGGCGTTGGCCGTGCCGACGATGATCGTGACCGGCACTGCCGATCGAGTCCCCGGGCTCGTCACCGATCCCGCCGACCATCTGTTCCCGATCGAAAGCGCGCCGGCGGGCGGTAAATATGCATTGGTGGTCGACGGGAGCGACCATGAGCTTGTCGCCGGTACCGCTGCCGGGTTCGATCATGTGCTCGAGCCGGTGCGGCTGTTCGTCCGCGGCTATGGGCTGCACGATGCCAAGGCGCGTGCCGCGCTGGCGGCGTGGAAGGCCGCGCCCGGCGACCGCTTCATCGCGCGGGAGGCCTGAGCCATGGCCCGCATGAACATGATCCAGGCGATCAATTCGGCGATGGACGTGATGATGGAGCGCGATCCCGACATCGTCGTCATGGGCGAGGATGTCGGCTATTTCGGCGGCGTGTTCCGCGCGACCGCCGGGCTCCAGGCCAAATACGGAAAGACCCGCGCCTTCGACACGCCCATCACCGAGATCGGCATCGTCGGCGTCGCGATCGGCATGGCCGCGTACGGCCTGCGCCCGGTTCCCGAAATCCAGTTTGCCGACTATATCTATCCCGCGCTCGACCAGCTCGTGTCCGAAGCGGCGCGGCTGCGCTATCGCTCGGCAGCGGACTTCACCGCGCCGATCACGGTGCGCTCGCCTTATGGCGGCGGCATCTTCGGCGGGCAGACGCACAGCCAGAGCCCCGAGGGCATCTTCACCCACGTCTCGGGCATCAAGACGGTGATCCCGTCGACACCCTACGACGCCAAGGGCCTGCTGATCGCCGCGATCGAGGACAATGACCCCGTTCTCTTCCTCGAGCCCAAGCGTATCTATAACGGCCCGTTCGACGGCCATTACGATCGCCCGTCGAAGAACTGGTCGGCGCATCCGGCGGGCGAAGTGCCCGAAGGGCATTACCGCGTCGATCTCGGCAAGGCGGCGACCGTGCGCGCGGGCGAGGCCGTGACGATCCTGTGCTACGGCACGATGGTCCATGTCGTCGCCAACACGATCGAGGAATTGGGTGTCGATGCCGAGATCATCGACCTGCGCACGCTCGTGCCGCTCGACATCCAGGCGATCGAGGCATCGGTGAAGAAGACCGGGCGCTGCATGATCGTCCACGAGGCGACGCGCACCTCGGGGTTCGGCGCCGAGCTGTCCGCGCTCGTCCAGGAGCGCTGCTTCTATCATCTCGAAGCCCCGATCGAGCGCGTCACCGGCTTCGACACGCCATATCCTCACAGCCTCGAATGGGCCTATTTCCCGGGTCCCGTGCGCATCGGCGAGGCGCTCAAGAAACTCCTGAAGGACTGACCGCGATGGCCCGCTTCACTTTCCGCCTGCCGGACATCGGCGAGGGCATCGCCGAGGCCGAGATCGTCGCCTGGCACGTGCGTGTCGGCGAGCGTGTCGAGGAGGACCAGCAGGTCGCCGACATGATGACGGACAAGGCGACCGTCGAGATGGAATCGCCCGTATCGGGCGTGGTGGTCGAACTCGCCGGCGAGGTCGGCGACCAGGTCGCGATCGGCTCGGCGCTGATGGTGGTCGAGACCGACGGCGACGTCGCCGAGCCGCCGGTGTCGGAGGAAGTCGAGGAACAGGTCGAGGCCGAGAATCCTGGGGTCGAAGAGGTAGTCAAGGAAACTCCCCTCCCTGCAAGGGATGGGCCGGGGGTGGGTGCGAGCGCAAGCGAGCCGGCAACGCCTGCGCAAGAAGCCGACGCCGGGGCATCGAGCCCCGCCGCCGGCAAACCCACCTCCAGCCCCTCCCTTGCAGGGAGGGGAGAAGAGAAGCACGTCCTCGCTTCCCCCGCGGTCCGCGCCCGCGCCAAGGACCTCGGCATCGATCTCGCTTCGGTAAAGGCCGAGGGTGACCGCCTGCGTCACTCCGATCTCGACGCCTATCTCCGCTACGGCAGTGCGCAGGGCTATCACGCCCCGCATGCCAGCCGCGCCCGCGAGGACGAGCCCGTCAAGGTCATCGGCATGCGCCGCCGCATCGCTGAGAACATGGCCGCGTCGAAGCGCGCGATCCCGCATTTCACTTATGTCGACGAGATCGACGTCACTGCGCTCGAGGCGACGCGCGGTGACCTCAACGCCAATCGCGGCGATCGTCCCAAGCTGACGATGCTGCCCTTCCTGATCGTCGCGATATGTCGGACGATCCCCGATTTCCCGATGATCAATGCGCGGTACGATGACGAGGCGGGGGTGGTCACGCGCCACGGCCGCGTCCATCTCGGCATGGCGGCGCAGACCGATGCCGGGCTGATGGTTCCGGTGATCCGCGATGCACAGGACAAGAATGTCTGGCAGCTCGCAGCCGAGATCGGTCGCCTCGCCGAAGCCGCGCGCACCGGCAAGGCGAAGTCGGAGGAGCTCAGCGGCTCGACGCTCACCATCACCTCGCTCGGCCCGCTCGGCGGCATCGCGACCACACCGGTGATCAACCGTCCCGAAGTCGCGATCATCGGCCCCAACAAGATCGTCGAGCGCCCGATCTTCCGCGGCGACGACATCGTCCGCGCGAAGCTGATGAACCTGTCGATCAGCTGCGACCACCGCGTCGTCGACGGCCATGACGCGGCGAGCTTCGTCCAGGCGCTGCGCAAGCTGCTCGAGACCCCGGTCCTGCTGTTCGCCGACTGAGATGGCGCACTTCCTGCTCCGCTACGCGCTCGCGCCCGACTATCTCGAACGCCGCCCGGCGTTTCGCGACGCGCATCTTGCGCTAGCCTGGGCAGCGGTCGCGCGCGGCGAGCTGCTGCTCGGCGGCGCGGTCGGCGATCCGGTCGAATCGGCGCTGCTGCTGTTTACCGACGGGGACGCGGCGCGCGCCTTTGCCGCTGCCGATCCCTACGTCGCCAATGGTCTTGTCCAGCGCTGGAGCGTGGCGCCTTGGGCGACGGTGGTCGGCACCGAGGCAGCGAGCCCGGTAAAGCCCGCGGGCTGAGACCATAACGGCGACGTAGCGGCGCTTGTCGCTCCCCAAGCGTGTTCTGCTTGCCGCATCGGCAACGAGCGGCGAAGGGGGGGCATGCGCAATTCGTCCCAGCCCGGCGCCGCGGGCCTGCTTTTCGGCGTCGCCGCCTATGCGCTGTGGGGCGTGCTGCCGCTCTATCTGCACCTGCTCAAGGCCGTGCCCGCGCTTCAGGTGCTCGCGCATCGCGTGCTCTGGTCGCTCGCATTGCTCGCGGTGCTGATCCTGGCGCTGCGTCGTGCGCGCGGGATCGTGACGGCAGCGCGCGGGCGTACCCTGCTGCTACTCGTCGGCAGCGCGGCGATGATCGCGATCAACTGGATCGTCTATATCTGGGCGGTCCAGAATGACCATGTCCTCGAAGCGAGCCTGGGCTATTTCATCAATCCGCTGGTCAATGTCGCGCTCGGCTTCGCATTTCTCGGCGAGCGGCTGCGGCGGCTCCAGACGGTCGCGATCGGTGTCGCGGCGTTGGGCGTGGTGCTGCTCGCCGCCAATGGCGGCGGTGCGCTTTGGATCTCGCTGCTGCTGGCGGCGAGCTTCGGACTGTACGGGCTGCTGCGCAAGGTCGCCGCGATCGATGCGCTGGGCGGGCTGACCGTCGAGACCCTGCTGCTGGCGCCGTTCAGCATCGCAGTATTGGTCCAGGCTAGCCAGGCGGGCACTGGCGCGTTCGGCCAGTCCGCGCATCTCGATCTGCTGCTCGCGCTGGCCGGTGTGGTCACCACCGCGCCATTGCTGCTGTTCGCCGCGGCGGCGCGGCGCCTGCCGCTCGCGACGCTCGGGCTGCTCCAATATATCGCTCCGTCGCTGCAATTCGCCGAGGCGGTGCTGCTGTTCGGCGAGGCGGTGCACACCGTCCATATCATCACCTTCACGCTGATCTGGATCGGTTGTGGCCTCTATGCCTTCGACGCGCTCCGTGCAGTACGCGCGGCGCCCAAGGATAATATTCAACCGAACGGTTGACTAAACGTCGATGCCACGTCACTTTCAACCATATGGTTGAACAACGACTCGACACCACCTTCCACGCGCTCGCCGATCCCACCCGGCGCGGCATGCTCGCTACGCTCGCGCGCGGCGAGAAGTCGATCGGCGAGCTGGCCGAACCCTTCGCGATGAGCTTCGCCGGCGCCGCCAAGCACGTGAAGGTGCTGGAGGGCGCCGGCCTCGTCGCGCGGCGCAAGGTCGGCCGCAATCAGCTCTGCCGGCTCAACGCCGGGCCGCTCGCCGAGGCCGACCAATGGCTCCGGCAATGGGAGCAGTTCTGGACGCTGCGGCTCGACCGGCTCGAGGCACTGATCGAGGCCGAGAAGGAGAAGGGTGTATGAGAATCACGCTGCTCAGCATCATCGTCGACGATCAGGCCAGGGCGCTTGCTTTCTACCGCGACACGCTCGGCTTCGTGCTCAAGGAGGACGTGCCCACCGGCCCGCCGGGCGCGCCGCACTGGATCACCCTCGCCGCGCCGGGCGATCCAGACGGCGCGCGCATCTCGCTCGAACCCAATTTCTTCCCGTTCGTGAAGACCTATCAGGCGGCGCTCAAGGACAATGGCGTGCCGCTCACCGCTTTCGCGGTCGAAGACCTGGCGGCCGAACACGCCCGGCTCTCCGCTGCGGGCGTGGCATTCAGGGCGCCGCCGAGTCCCCCCGCCGAGGCCATGCCGGCGATGGCGACCTTCGACGATACGGTCGGCAACTGGATCATGCTCTACGAGAAGCCCGACGCATGAGCGGGCCGATCCTCCGGGTCACTCGCGATTTCGCCGCACCGGCCGCGCGCGTCTTCGACGCCTGGCTCGATCCCGTCGATGCCACACGATTCCTCTTCGCTACGCCCGACGGCGAGATGATCCGCTGCGAGATCGATGCGCGCATCGGCGGCGGCTTCACGCTCACCGAGCGGCGCGCGGCAGGCGATGCCGAGCATCGCGGCCGCTATCTCGAGATCGAGCGTCCGCATCGCCTCGTCTTCCTGTTCGCGGCGACTCCCACCGCGGACGGCGAATGGATGCGCGTCACGGTCGAGATCGCCGAGACGCCCGGCGGCTGTACGCTCACCCTCACCCACGAAATGGACCCGCAATGGGCGGCCTATGAGGACCAGACCCGCAAGGGCTGGACGATGATCCTCGATAGTCTCGCCCGCATCCTGGAGAACGCAAATGGCTGATACGCTGCACGCAGACACGATCACCCCGCGGACGCTGCGCTTCGAGCGCGAGCTCGCCGCGCCCATCGAGACCGTCTGGCAGTATCTGATCGATTCTGAGCTGCGCGCGCGCTGGTTCATGGGCGGTCCGACTGAGCCGCGCGAAGGCGGCAAGCTCGGCATGACCTTCGCCCACGACAGCCTGTCCGACGAGCCCGTCGCCGCCCCCGAGCGCTATGCCGGCAATCAGGGCAAGGCGTGGTCCGAGACGATCACTCGGATCGAACCACCGCGGCTGCTCGCTTTCACCTGGAACGACGGGGATGCCGGCGAAGTGACGATCGAGCTCGCTTCGCTGGCCGCCGACCGCACCTTGCTCACTCTCACCCATGACGGGCTGCGCGGACCGGCCGACGCGAAGAATTTCGGCGGCGGCTGGGCGGCGCATCTCGCAGTGCTCGAGAAAAGGCTCGCGGGAAAGCACATCGCCAGCTTCTGGGCGCTGCACGCCCAGGCCGAGGCTGCTGCCGCCAAGGCGCTCGGGCTCGACTAGGGGATTTCGAACAGGCCGGCGGCGCCCATGCCGCCGGCGGTGCACATCGAGACGACGACGTGGCGCACCCCGCGCTTGCGTCCCTCGATCAGCGCATGGCCGACGAGCCGCGATCCGGTCATCCCGAACGGGTGACCGATCGCGATCGCGCCGCCATTGACGTTGAGCCGGTCGGGGTCGATGCCGAGGGTGTCGCGGCAATAGACGCATTGGCTGGCGAACGCCTCGTTGATTTCCCACAAGCCGATGTCCGCGACGCTGAGCCCGGCGCGCGCGAGCAATTTGGGCACGGCGAAGACCGGGCCGATCCCCATCTCGTCGGGTTCGCAGCCGGCGACCTGGAAGCCGCGATAGATACCGAGGATTTCCCTGCCTTCGGCCTCGGCGGTCGCGCGGTCCATCAGGATCTGCGCGGCGGCACCGTCGGAAAGCTGGCTGGCATTGCCCGCAGTAACGTTGCGACCCTCCCGCACGAAATCGCCGTCCCTCCACACCGTCTTGAGCCCGGCGAGCGCCTCGGCGGTGGTGCCCGGCCGGATGCCTTCGTCCTGGGTGACGGTCACCCTCTCGCTGCCGATGCGGTTGCCCTGCTTGTCGAACAGCGCCTTGTCGACGGTGATCGGCACGACCTCCTCGGCAAAGGCACCCTTCTCCAGCCCGGCGGCGGCGCGCCGCTGGCTCTCGGCGGCGAAGGCATCCTGCGCTTCGCGGCTGATGCCATAGCGCTCGGCGACGATCTCGGCGGTTTCGATCATCGGGATATATGCCGCGGGCACCTGCTCGACCACCGAGCGGTTCACCACGCGCGGCGCGTTCGTCATCGTGAGGCTGATCGATTCCATCCCGCCGGCAAGCGCGACATCGATCTCGTCGGTCATGATCGATCGCGCCGCGAGGGCGATCGCCGTCAGCCCCGAGCCGCATTTGCGATCGAGGCTGAAGGCCGGGACGCTGTGCGGGATGCCGGCGGCGAACAGCGCCAGCCGCGCCATGTTGCCGCCCTGCGTGCCCCATTGGTTGCCCATGCCGTAGAAGACATCGTCTATACGCGTCGGATCGATTTCGGCACGCGCGATCGCTGCATTCATCACATGCGCGGCTAGAACCGGCGCTTCGGTATCGTTGAAATAGCCGCGTCCGGCCTTGCCCACGCCGGTGCGCGCGGTGGAAACGATGACAGCCTCTCGCATCGTGCGACTCGCTTTTCGAGTTTCGGGTATGCGATCGGTCTAAAGGCGCTGCCCTCGATTGCAAGACTCAGTCGGTGAAGTTCGGCGCGCGCTTCTGCATGTTGGCCATCACCGCCTCGATCTGGTTGGGCGTGCGCAGCAATGCGGCCTGCTCGCGGCTCTCGGCGTCTAGGATCGCGGCGGCATCGCCCTCGAGCCCCGCCAGCCTTTTGGCCGCGCGAATCGCGTCCGGGTTGCGGCCGGCGATCGCTCGCGCCAGCGTCATCGCTTCGGCGTGGGGGTCGGCGGCGATTCGCGTGACGAAGCCGAGCGCCTGGGCCTGCTCCGCCCCGAATTCGCGCGCGGTATAGACCAGCTCGCGCAGCACATCGTCGCGCACGCTCCCGCGCCACAGCGCAAAGCCGGCCATGTCGGGAACGATTCCCCATTTCATTTCCATCACCGATATCCGCGTGTCCGGGGCGGCGATCCGCACATCGGCGCCGCTGGCGATCTGCAGCCCGCCGCCGAATGCGACGCCGTGCATCGCTGCGATCACCGGCACCGCCAGCGTCCGCCACCCCCAGGCGACCTGCTGAAAGTCATTGGCGAGACCATGAGTCCGCGCCGCCAGGTCCACGCCCGAGCCGGCACTCGCCATGCTCGCCATGTCGAGCCCGGCGCAAAAGCCGCGCCCTTCGCCCGACAGCACTACCGCGCGCAGTCTCGGCATATCCTTCAACTGGGCGACAGCCTCGATCAGCCCCGAAAACATCGCCGGATCGAGTGCATTGAGCTTGTCGGGCCGGGCCAGCCGGACCTGGGCGATGTGGTCCTCGAATGTGACGGTAACGCGCTGCTCGGTCATCTCGGCTCCTCTTTAAGGGCATGGTAGGGCAAAGCCGCGGCGCGGTCAGCCGGTAAGCCTGTATCCGCGGTTCTTGTCGGTGAGCAGCATCGGCACCGCAAAGTCGCGATCGAGCTTGGCACGAAGCCGCGAGATATGGACTTCGACGACATTGGTCCCTGGATCGAACGGCAGGCCCCACACCGCCGCGAGCAATTCCTCGCGTCCGACGCAGCGTCCTGCCGATCGCGCGAGGTGCAGCAGCAGCCCATATTCGCGCGGCAGCAGCCGCAACGGGCGGCCGTCGCGCTCGACGCGCCGCTCGACGGTGTCGATGCGCAAGCCGCCCACCGCTATGACCGGGGCGCAGCAGCGCATCCGTGCCGCGAGCCGCGCGGCGATCTCGCCCGCCGATGCCGAGTGCGCGACCGCGTCGTCCGCCCCGGCGTCGAGCGCGCCAGCGACACTAGCACCGGGAAGCACGAGCAACAGGGTCCCGCGCCACCCCTGCGCTCGCAGCCGCGCCACACAGGCGGCTGGATCGCGGCCCTCGAGCCCCACAACCGCTGCTTGCGCGCCGCTCTCGGCCAGCGCCGCGGACGTCACCGCGACGATCGCCAGCCCGCGCGCGCCGGCGGCTTCCTTCAGCTTCGGAATGTGGAGCGCGCATGCGACGAGTCCGGCCACTGCGCCAGCCTAGCGCGCAATCCTCCGGATCGGATCAAAACATCTCCGTTACGGAGCAACTCGTGCCGCCAGCCGGGCGCGGGCATGTGCCGCAACATAGCGGCTCGGCGCGCCTGCCGCCGTTTCGAGCAGTGCAACGGCCTCGCCGGGCCGTGCTGAGACGAGCGCATCGAGCGCGGTCACGCGCATCCGCTCGCATGGATGCTGCCGGGCGAAGGCCGCCGCGAGGTCGGCGCCATTGGCAAGGTGCACCGCGACCGCGAGCAGGGCCTCGGCGCCGGTACAGGTCAGCCCCTCGGCAATCACCCCGCGGCCGATGTCGAAGCGATATTGGTCGAGCCAGGGCTGGGCCGGGTCGGCGCCGAGGATGTTGAGGGTGACGGAGAACGCATCGGGGGGCAGCTGGACATGGATGTCGCGCCGCATTCGGTAGAGCATCAATTGACCCGGCGCGAGGCGCGCGCGCTCGACGAAACGCAGTTGCGCATCCTCGCCCGGCACGCCGGCTAGCGCGTCGACATCATATTCAAAATAATCGCTCCAATAGCCGGGACCGAGATAGCCATAGGTCAGGAACGGGAAATTATGGTCATGCGGCAGGTCGTAATAGAATGCCGCCGGGCCGCTGGCGCGCACCAGCGGGTCCGTGCGCGCCGGCCAGAAATTGGCACGCAGCACGGTGCGCGCATCGGGGGGGCGCAACAGGAAGACCTGCGCGCCATAGCCATTGGCGCGGTGCTGGCCGGCACAGCGGCCCTTGAGCTCGTCGATCGCCAGCTCGGCGAGGAAGTCGCGATTGCGTCCCAGGCGGGCGAGCAACGGGCCCAATGCGGCGAAGCTGTCCTCGTCGCGCGCGTCGAAGTCCGCGACGGCAAGCGCGTCGACCAGTTCGTCAAGCCCGATCGGCGCGCCCGCGCCCGGATCGATCAGCCGCGGCATCGCGCGTCCGCCAGCCGTGCCTCGACGAGCGGCAGCATGGATGCCGCGGCGGTGCGGACTTCGTCGCTGGCATCGGCCGTGGCCATGGCGGCGAGCCGCGGTGCGGCGCCGGCGGCATCGAGCGCCAGCCATTCGCGCATTGCCGCCCAGCGCAGGTGGAAGTCCGGCGCATACGTTGCCTCTTCGAAACAGGCACGCGCATCCGCCCGGCCGGCTTCGCGCAGGAAGCGCAGCAGCATCGCGGTGCGCGACGGCCGGTCGTCGGCATCGGCGACGCGCACCAGCGCGCCGCTCTCGCGATCATATTCGCGCAGTAACGGCCCGGCGCCAGCGCGGATCGTCGCGACGAGCGTGACGACGTCGCGCGTCGCGTCGCAGAGCAGCTTGGCCTCGGTCCTCCCATCGCAGCGATAGACCGCGCCGTCATCGAGCATCCGCGAGCCGGCAGCCCGGGCGATGCTACCGCCCTTGGCGGGGGCCAGGCGCCAGCAATGTAGTCGTGCGTCGCCCGCCCTCACCACGCGTATCACTGCGATCCTGCCGGTAAGGACGATCGTCCGCGGCAATGCCATAGCCTCCGCATTGGTCACCCGCGCGGCGATCGACACCATCGGGCCATCGAACAGCACGATGCCGACGCGCCGCGCATCGCGTTGAAACTTGAGCGCGGGCTCGAACAGCGGATCCGCGTCGAGCGCTACCACCAGCGGCGCGAGCAACGCCGCGGCCCAGCCGGCGTCGGCGAGAAGCGCTTCCGCGCAGTCGGCTACGCGCTCGGGACTCTCCGCGCATTCGGCGAACTTCGTTGCGGTCGCTCGATAGGCGGCACCTTCGCGCCATTCTTGCATCGTCGCGGCAGACCGCGGACGCGCGCGCAGGATCGCGGCGCGCGTCGCATCGGATAGGGAGGGCATCGGGTTAGCGGGGGGCCATCTCGTAGATCAGCACTGCGATCCCGACGAGCATTTCGAAGAGATCGTCGATCCCCGTTTCCTCGGTCCGCACCGCGCCGTGCATCGCCACGCGCGTTTCCAATTCGACGATCTCGGCCGGATCGATCTGCACCAGCTTCATCTGCGCCCCTCCCTGCGAGTCGTGGCAGCTTAGGACTGAGGTGCCATGCGGCGCACGTTACATCGCTGTAATGTGAGGGTTTGCGTGCCCCGGCGCGCCGCGCTAGGCCGCGGCGATGACCGACGGCGCCAGCGGCTTCGATCCCAAATTGCTGTTCGGCGGCCGCTTCGGCGGGCATGGCGGCAGGCTGGGCATCGTCTATCACGATCACGGCGACGACTGGGCCGAATTGGCGCTGCCCTATCACGCCGATCTGATCGGCGACGAGAGCAATGGCGTCATCGCCTCCGGGCCGATCCTCGCCTTGATGGACATGGCGACCAGCGTCGGCGTGTGGCGCAAGCTCGACGCGTTCAAGGGCCATGCGACGCTCGATCTCCGCATCGATTATCTGCGCCCGGCGCGCCCTGGCCGCACGGTGATCGGCCGCGGCGAATGCTATCGCATCACGCGCTCGATCGCCTTTGTCCGCGGCCAGGCGCATGACGGCGATCCGGACGATCCGCTCGCGCATGTCGCGGGGACGTTCATGGCGGTGGAGGGCTATTGGTGATCCCCTATGCCCGCTTGCTCGGGCTCGAGATCGAGCCGGGCGAGACCGCACCGACCTTCGTCATGCCCTTCGCGGTCGACGTCGTCGGACGCCCGAGCTTCCTGCACGGCGGCGCGATCGGCGGACTGCTCGAGATGGCGGCGGTCGGCGCGCTCAAACAGGCGCTTGCCGACGAAGGTGAGGTGCGGATCAAGCCGATCAACCTGACCGTGGATTACATGCGCGGCGGGCGCGACAAGCCGACCCGCGCGCGCGGCACCGTCACGCGGCTCGGAACGCGGGTCGCCAATGTCGAAGCCGTGGCGTGGCAGGACGATCCCGGACGGCCGATCGCCGCCGCGCGGATCAACTATCTGATCGTGCGGGCGGACCCTTAGCCCGGGGTCAGCTTGATCAGGCGCCCGTTCGCGGCATCCTCGAGCACCCAGATCGCGCCGTCCGGGCCCTGCTCGACTTCGCGAATGCGCTGGCCGAGCGCGATTCGCTGCGCCTCGGCACCGGCGGTCGCCGTGAACCGCACGCGCACCAGCCCCTGGCTGACCATTCCGGCGATGATCGCATCGCCTTGCCACGCGCCGAACAGCGTGCCGCCGTAAAGGATCATCCCGCCCGGCGCGATCACCGGGCTCCAGGATACGAACGGCGCGGCATAGCCGTCGCCCGGGCTATGATCGGGAATGTTGCTGCCGTCGTAATTGTTGCCGTTCGATACGTTGGGCCAGCCGTAATTCTGCCCTGCGACGATCAGGTTGAACTCGTCGCCGCCCGACGGGCCCATCTCGTGCTCCCACAGCCGCCCGGCCGGATCGAATGCCAGGCCGTAGGGATTGCGGTGGCCGAGGGTCCAGATCTCGGGCTTGGCGCCGGCGGTCGTGGCGAACGGATTGCCCGCGGGTACGGTGCCGTCGTCGTTCAGCCGGACGATCTTGCCGATCGTCGTGCTCTTGTCCTGGACCAGTCCGATCGCGCGCCGGTCTCCGGCGGTGACGAACAGCTTGCCGTCGGGCGCGAACGCCATGCGCCCGCCATATTGACCGGTGTCGGAGACCTTGGGCGTCTGGCGCCAGATCACCGTGGTGCCGGTGAGCCGGGCGCCCGATGCGTCCTCGGTCAGCGTGCCGCGCGCGACCGCCAGCCCTGCGCCGCCGGCACCGGGCTCGGCGAAGCTCAGATAGACGAGCTTGTTGCTCGCGAAATTGGGATGGAGCGCGACATCGAGCAGCCCGCCTTGTTCGGCATAGGCGACCGTCGGCACGCCGCCGAGCGTCGGTGATTTGGTGCCGTCCTGCGTGACGAGGCGCAACGTCCCCGGCTTTTCGGTGACCAGCAGCCGGCCATCGGGCAGGAACACCATCGCCCAGGGCCAGGAGAAGCTCGCTACGCTCGTCGAGCGGACCGAGGTGATCGGCGTCGGCGTGGGGCTCGGACTAGGCGACGGAGAGGGCGAAGGCGACGGACTGGGCGTCGGCGTGACCACGCTGCCGCCACCGCCGCCATTGCACGCGGCCAGCACCATCGCCGCGCCCGCCAGCAAGAGCGCACATCGCATCATACGCACCTCCCGCCGGCACTGTTGCTCAGCCGGCAGGTATCAAACGCAGCAAACGCCCCTGGGAGCCATCGCCGCCATCCTCGAGCAGCCAGATCGCGCCGTCGGGGCCCTGCTCGACTTCGCGGATGCGCGCGCCCATCGGCCATTGATCGCCCTTGGCGGCGCTGGTGCCGTTGACGTCGACCCGCACCAGCGACTTGCTCGAAAGCCCGCCAATGAAGATGTCGCCCTGCCACTGGGGGAACAGCTTGCCCGAATAGACCATCAGCCCGCCCGGGCTGATCACCGGATTCCACCACACCTTGGGCGGCTCGAAGCCGTCGCCCGGTGCATGATCGGGGATGTCGCGCCCGTCATAATGGCTGCCATTGGATGCCTTGGGCCAACCGTAGTTGCGGTCCGGCTGGATCAGATTGACTTCGTCACCGCCCTTGGGGCCCATCTCCTGCTCCCACAGATTGCCCTTGGCGTCGAAGGCGATGCCGAGCAGGTTGCGATGGCCGTACGACCAGATCGCGGGATTGAAGCCCTTCGCTGCCAGCGGGTTGCCGGGCGCCGGCTTGCCGTCGAGCGTCAGCCGCAGCACCTTGCCCAGCGTCGCCTTGGGATCCTGGGCGGGATCGAATTTCTGGCGCTCGCCATTGGTGAAGAACAGATATTTGCCGTCGGGCGAGAAAGCGATCCGGCCCGAGAAATGGCCGTCGCCCGAAACGTAAGGCGAGGCGCGGAAGATCACCTCCACCTTGTCGAGGCGCTCGGCGTTCAACGTGCCGCGCGCCAGGGCGACGCCCTTCAGGCCCTCCGCATTGGCTTCGGAAAAGCTGAAATAGACCAGCCGGTTCTGCGCGAATTTCGGGTGGAGCACGACGTCCATGAGCCCGCCCTGTCCCGCGCTCGACACCGGCAGCGTTCCGGACACCGGCGTCTTGGTCTTGCCGTCGGCGGAGACGTGGAGCAGCGTCCCCGCCTTTTCGGTGACCAGCATCGATCCGTCGGGCAGGAAGGTCATCGCCCAGGGCGCGTCGAAATCGGCGACCGGCGTCACCTGGAACGGCAAGGCGGCGGCCGGCGCCGCATGTTCCTGCGCGACGGCCCCCGATTGCGGATTGCAGGCAGCGAGCAGCGCCGCGGCCGGCAGGATCAGTCTGGTCTTACGCATCGGTAGCGCCCCTCGCAGTTTAATCGTGCAACGCGCATCCGACAGTTGGGCTCCGCTGTCGAGGCGTAAGCCGAGCTCATTTCAGTACCGTATCAAATAGTTGCGGGAATGTCCTGACTTGCGCAATTTTATTCCATGAAGCATGCTGCACTTGCTAACGAACGCGGGGGCGGATCGTATGATGTGGCGGGTGGTGCGCCGCGCCGTGCTGGCGCTGGCTTGGGTTCAGACGAGTGTGGCATGTGCGACGCCGGCAACGCCAGCGCTGCCGGAAGACGCTGCAGCCTATTTCGCGCCGCCCGCGATCGCCGACGCGGCATTGTCGTCCGACGGGCAGCGCATCGCGGCGCGCGCATTGGTCGATGGCCGGGCGCGGCTCGTCGTCTATGATTTTTCGCATGGGGCGCCCGCGCGTCATCCGATCGCGCTCCCCGAAGACGAGCGGCTCGAATGGCATGGCTGGCTCGGCCCGCGGCGGCTGCTCGTCAGCCTTTCGCGGCAGAGCGGTGCGCCGAGCACGCGCTTCGTCACGATCGATTTGGATAGCGGCACGCTCCGGCAGGTCGCCGCGGCGCGTCCCGCCGAGGCCGGCGACGAGGTCCTTCACATCGCCGCCGACGGCAGCTTCCTGCTGCTCAAGTCGGCGGTGCCCGGCCATCCTACGCCGGGGGTCTACCGCCTTGATCTCGCTACCGGCGCCATCCGCCTCGCGGTCGCGCCGCAGGACCATGTCTGGGACTGGTATGCCGATTCGGCCGGCGTCGTCCGCGCCGGCGTCGCGATGCAGGGCAAGCGCTCATGGCTGCTCTATCGCAAGAGCGAGCACGACGCGTTCAGCCGCTCGATGCGCGCCGCGGGCGATATCGGCGCGGGCACCGATCGCTTCGTGCCGATCCGCGGCGCCGATCGCGGCTATGCGCTCGCCCAGACCGCCGCGGGCCGGGTCGGGCTCTATGCCTATGATTTCGGCAATGGACGCCTCGGCGCATTGCTCTACGCCGATCCCCAGGTCGATCTGGAAGGTTTCCAGACCGACGCCGACGGGCGTTTGCTCGGCGTTGACGCGTCGGGCCAGCCCGCCACGCACTGGCTCGATCCGGCGATGGCGCAGCGCCAGGCGGGGATCGACTCGGCGCTGCCGGGGCGGAGCAACCGCGTGATCGCATCGAAGGCGGGCCGGTCGCTGATCTTCAGCGAATCGGCCGCCGATCCCGGCGCCTTCTATCTCTATGCGCAAGGCCAGGCGGTCCTGGTCGCGGCGGTCAGCCCGGCGCTCGCGGTGCGGAGCGGCGCCGAGATGAAGCCGGTCCGCTACCGCGCCCGCGACGGACTCGAGATCAGCGGCTATCTCACTTTGCCGGCCGGGCGCGAGGCCAAGGGCCTGCCGCTCATCGTCATGCCGCATGGCGGCCCCTATGCGCGCGACGATTGGGGCTATGATCCCTGGGTCCAGTATCTCGCCGATCGCGGCTATGCGGTGCTCCAGCCCAATTATCGCGGCTCGACCGGCTTCGGTCGCGCCTTTGTCGACAAGGGCGACGGGCAATGGGGCCGGGGAATGCAGGACGATGTCGATGACGGTGTCGACTGGCTCGCCGCGCAGGGCGTCGCCGATCCGCGCCGCGTGTGCATCATGGGCGCATCCTATGGCGGCTATGCGGCGATGTGGGCGGCGACGCAGCCTTCGGCGCGCTATCGCTGCGCGATCAGCTTCGCCGGCATCTCCGATGTCGCCGCGCAGCTCGATTACGACCACAAGACCTTCGAGGAGCGCGACTATCGCGCGTGGAAGCGCCGCATCCAGGGCGATGCGCCGTCGCTCGACGCGCTGTCGCCGATCGCCCGGGTCGCGGCGCTGCACCTGCCGATCCTGATCGCGCACGGCACCGCCGACGAGACCGTGCCCGGCGACCAGTCGGCCCGTCTCCACGCCGCGCTGACTCGGCTCGGCCGGGCGCACGATTATGTCGCCTATCCGGGACAGGGCCACACGCTGGAGGGTCCGGCGGACAATGCCGATTTCCTGGCGCGCGTCGGAAAATTTCTCGCGGCGCACAACCCGGCCTAGCCCCACTTGCCTGCGCGCCACCGAGCGCGTATATCGCACGTGCTTTCTCGACATCGTCACACATGCCGAGGTCGGGGCCCGCAGGGCTCCGGCGCTGAAGCTGCTTATCTGATTGCCGGAGACAGAATGGCGGACATCGCCGCATTGACCAGCCTGATCGAACCCGAAGCCAAGGCGCTCGGGCTCGAACTCGTGCGCGTCAAGATGTTCGGCGGCAAGTCCGATCCGACGCTGCAGATCATGGCCGAGCGTCCGGATACCCGCCAGCTGACGATTGACGACTGCGCCGATCTGTCGCGCCGCATCTCGGATCGGCTCGACGCACTCGAGGCCGAGGGACGCGATCCGATCGATCACGCCTATCGGCTCGAGGTGAGCTCGCCGGGGATCGACCGTCCGCTCACCCGCCTGCAGGACTATCAGGACTGGGCCGGGCACGAGGCGCGGATCAATCTCGCCGAGAAGCTGGACGGGCGTAAGCAGTTCAAGGGCGACTTGACCGGCGTCGAAGGAACCGCCGTCGGGATCACCGACGCGCAGGGCGTGCAGTATTCGGTGCCGTTCGACCTGATCGAGGATGCCAAACTGACGATGACCGACAGGATCATCGCCGCAACCGCGCCGCTCTCCACCGAGGGCGCCGAAGAAATCATCGAAGTAGAAGGGTAAGCCATGGCCACTGCCGTTACCGCCAACCGGGCCGAGCTGATCGCGATCGCCGATTCGGTCGCCAAGGAAAAGCTGATCGACCGCGCGATCGTCATCGAGGCGATGGAGGATGCGATCCAGCGCGCCGCCAAGAACCGCTATGGCAGCGAGAACGACATTCGCGCCAAGCTCGACCCGAACACCGGCGACCTTCGCCTGTGGCGCGTCGTCGAAGTGGTCGAGCAGGTCGACGATTATTTCAAGCAGGTCGATCTCAAGGGCGCGCAGAAGCTCCAGAAGGATGCGAGCATCGGCGACTTCATCGTCGATCCGCTGCCCCCGATCGAGTTCGGCCGCATCCAGGCCCAGGCCTCGAAGCAGATCATCTTCCAGAAGGTCCGCGACGCCGAGCGCGAGCGCCAGCACGAAGAGTTCAAGGATCGCATGGGTGAGATCATCACCGGCGTGGTCAAGCGCGTCGAGTTCGGCCATGTCGTCGTCGATCTCGGCCGCGCCGAGGGCGTGATCCGCCGCGACGCGCAGATCCCGCGCGAAGTCGTCCGCGTCGGCGATCGCGTCCGCTCGATCATCCTCAACGTCCGCCGTGAGAACCGGGGCCCGCAGATTTTCCTCAGCCGCGCGCACCCCGACTTCATGAAGAAGCTGTTCGCGCAGGAAGTGCCGGAGATCTACGACGGCATCATCGAGATCAAGGCCGCCGCCCGCGACCCCGGCTCGCGCGCCAAGATTGGCGTCATTTCGCACGACTCGTCGATCGATCCGGTCGGCGCCTGTGTCGGCATGAAGGGCAGTCGCGTCCAGGCGGTCGTCCAGGAAATGCAGGGCGAGAAGATCGACATCATCCCCTGGTCGCCCGACACCGCGACCTTCGTCGTCAACGCGCTCCAGCCGGCCAATGTCAGCCGCGTCGTGATCGACGAGGAGGACGACCGCATCGAAGTCGTCGTCCCCGACGATCAGCTCAGCCTCGCGATCGGCCGCCGCGGCCAGAATGTTCGCCTCGCCTCGCAGCTCACCGGCAAGGCGATCGACATCCTCACCGAGGCCGATGCCAGCGAGAAGCGCCAGAAGGAGTTCGTCCAGAATTCCGAGCTGTTCCAGAATGAGCTCGACGTCGACGAGACGCTCGCCCAGCTGCTCGTCGCCGAGGGCTTCGGCAGCCTCGAAGAGGTCGCCTATGTCGAGCTCGACGAGATCGCCAGCATCGAAGGCTTCGACGAGGAGCTCGGCCAGGAGCTGCAGAGCCGCGCGCAGGAAGCGCTCGATCGCCGCGAGGAAGCCAATCGCCAGCTGCGCCGCGAGCTCGGCGTCGAGGACGATCTCGCGACGATGCCGTACATGACCGAGGCGATGCTGGTCACGCTCGGCAAGGCCGGGATCAAGACGCTCGACGACCTCGCCGATCTCGCCACCGACGAACTGGTCCAGAAGAAGCGTCAGGAGCCGCGCCGTCGCGCCGAGAACGCCAAGACCTCGGAGCGTGCCGAGGACAAGGGCGGAATTCTTGCCGAATATGGTCTGACCGACGATCAGGGCAACGAGATCATCATGGCCGCCCGCGCGCATTGGTTCGCGGACGAGGAAGAGCCGGCGACCGCCGGTGCGGAGGACGCTGTTGCGGAATCCGAGCAATGATACCGCGCCGGTAACGATCGGGCTGCCTTTCCTTAGCCCCTCCCCTTCAGGGGAGGGGTTGGGGT
>NZ_JBYSXG010000099.1:0-4002 GCF_058782005.1 Sphingomonas sp. FW306-1B-B10E | reverse complement strand
ACCCCCAACCCCTCCCCTGCAGGGGAGGGGCTTCCACGATGACCGTCCGCGCGCGCGTGATCCCCTGCCTCGACGTGGCGAACGGCCGCGTCGTCAAGGGCGTCAACTTCGTCGACCTCAAGGACGCCGGCGACCCGGTCGAGCAGGCGCGCGCCTATGACGCTGCGGGCGCCGACGAGCTCTGCTTCCTCGACATCACCGCCAGCCACGAGGCACGCGGCACGATCCTCGACGTCGTCCGCCGCACCGCCGAGGTCTGCTTCATGCCGCTGACCGTCGGCGGCGGCGTGCGCGGCGTCGACGATGCCCGCGCGCTGCTGCTCGCCGGTGCCGACAAGGTCGCGGTCAATTCCGCCGCAGTGTCGCGCCCGGAGATCGTCGCCGAGATCGCCGAGCGCATGGGTAGCCAATGCGTCGTCGCCTCGGTCGACGCCCGCAAGGTCGCCGAGGGGCGCTGGGAAGTCTTCACCCATGGCGGCCGGCGCGAGACCGGGATCGACGCGGTCGCGCATGCGCTGCGCCTTGCCGAGCTCGGTGCCGGCGAATTGCTCGTCACGTCGATGGACCGCGATGGCACCCGCGACGGCTACGACCTCGACCTGATCCGCACGATCGCGGATCAGGTCACGGTGCCGGTGGTCGCGTCGGGCGGGGTCGGCGCTCTCGATCATCTAGTGGCGGGAATCCGCGACGGCCATGCCAGCGCCGTGCTCGCGGCATCGATCTTCCACTTCGGCGAGGCCAGCATCGCCGACGCCCACGCCGCGCTCGCGGCGGCGGGGATACCGGTACGCTCGTAACTCGTGCTCCTGCGAAAGCAGGAGCCTAGGATTACGAAAGGCATTGCTTGCGACTCTGGGCTCCTGCTTTCACAGGAGCACGGGTCAGCTTAACCCTTCCCCAATCCCCCTTCCGTTACAACCTGCCACATGCTCCGCCTCGCGCTCGCCTTGCTCACCGCCGCCCCCGCGCTCGCCGCGGCCCCGCATAGCGGCGTCGCGGGCACGCGCTCGATGCCCGAGCTTTCCGACCTCGCCTTGTTCGCCTGTGCTGCGTTCGCGGTGTGGTTCGTGCGCCGCCAGCTGCGCGCGCGCTTCCGCGCCAAGGATTGACAGCGCCGCGCGGCTCCCGCAGCCCCGCTTCATGGCCGACATCCTCGACACGCTCGAAGCAACCATCCGCGAACGCCGCAGCGGCGATCCGGCAAGCTCCTATGTCGCGCGGCTGACCGCCAAGGGCCGCGCCAAGATCGCGCAGAAAGTCGGCGAGGAAGCCGTCGAGACGGTGATCGCCGCTATCGAGGGCGACAGGCCCGGCATCGTCAGCGAAGCCGCCGATCTGGTCTTCCACCTCGCAGTGCTGCTCGCCGATGCCGGGCTGAGCCTCACCGACGTTCGCGCCGAACTCGCCCGCCGCGAAGGCGTGTCGGGGATCGACGAGAAGGCCAACCGCTCCGCCTGATCCTCCCCGGCACGGGGAGGGGGACCAGCCAAAGGCTGGTGGAGGGGGCCCTCCTCATAGGGCGTCCCTCGCGGCACACCCCCTCCACCACGCCCTACGGGCGCGGTCCCCCTCCCCGTGCCGGGGAGGATCGGCTAGGCCCGGCTCAAACGAGGAGACCCGTCATGCCCATCGACGCCACCCAGCCTTACGACCCGAACAACATCTTCGCGAAGATCCTGCGCGGCGAGATCCCGTCGAAGCGCGTGTATGAGGACGAGCACGCCCTCGCCTTTCACGACATCAACCCGCAGGCGCCGCAGCACATCCTGGTGATTCCCAAGGGCCCCTATGTCAGCTGGGACGATTTTGCCTCCAAGGCGAGCGACGCCGAGATCGCCGGCTTCGTCCGCGCGGTCGGGCAGGTCGCGCGCGACGCCGGGATGGTCGAGCCCGGGTACCGGCTGCTCGCCAATATTGGTCAGGACGGACATCAGGAAGTCCCGCACCTGCACGTCCATCTCTTCGCCGGCCGGCCGCTGGGGCCGATGCTCGCGCGCTGAGCTGCGCGACTAAGGGATTGCGCGACGGGCTTTTGCGGCTAGGCTCGCGCCTTTCCATTACGGGTGGCGCGAACCGGCGCCGCGAAGGGGACCACTTAATGATATTCGGGCGCGTAAAACCACTCGACGCGATTCTCGCGACCGCCGAGAAGAAATCGCTCCACCGATCGCTCGGCGCGTTCCAACTGACCATGCTCGGGATCGGCGCAGTGATCGGCACCGGCATCTTCGTGCTGACCGCCGAGGCCGCGCAGAAGGCCGGTCCGGGGATGATGATCAGCTTCATCATCGCCGGCGTCGTCTGCGCCTTCGCGGCGCTCTGCTATGCCGAAATGGCGTCGATGGTCCCCGTCTCGGGCTCAGCCTATACCTATAGCTACGCCGTGATGGGCGAGCTGATCGCCTGGATGGTCGGCTGGGCGCTGATCCTCGAATATGCCGTCGCCGCGGGGGCGGTGTCGGTCGGCTGGTCGGGCTACGTCGTCGGCCTGATCGAGCATGCCGCCGGGATCGACATACCCGACACCCTGGTGCTCGGGCCGTTCGACGGCGGGCTGATCAACCTGCCGGCAATGCTGATCGCCGGCCTGGTCACCTGGCTGCTGGTGATCGGCACCAAGGAGAGCGCGACGATCAATGCGATCCTCGTCGCGATCAAGGTCTCCGCGCTCACTTTGTTCATCGTCTTGGCGCTGCCGGCAATGAACAGCACCCAATTCTCGCCCTTCGCCCCCACCGGCTTTGTCGGCATCTCGATGGCGGCGGCGTCGATCTTCTTCGCCTATGTCGGCTTCGACGCGGTCTCGACCGCCGCCGAAGAGACCAAGAACCCGCAGCGCAACATGCCGATCGGCCTAATCGGCAGCTTGGGCATCTGCACGATCTTCTACATCCTCGTTGCTGCCGGCGTGATCGGCGCCCCGGGCCTCTCGACTCAGCCGGTGACCGCCGGCGGCGTCGCGCTCGACCCTGGCAGCCGCGAGCTTGCCGCGCAGTGCGCCGCGCGTGCCGCCGAGGGCTTCAAGGACGTGGTCTGTTCGAAGGAAGCGCTCGCCTTCACCCTGCGCGAAATCGGCTGGCCGCAGATCGGGAACTTGATCGGCCTCGCCGCCGGACTGGCGCTGCCGTCGGTCATCCTGATGATGATGTTCGGCCAGACCCGCATCTTCTTCGTGATGAGCCGCGACGGGCTGCTTCCCGCGGCCTTCTCGAAGATCCACCCCAAGTTCAACACGCCGCACGTGATCACGATCATCACCGGCATCGCCGTCGCGTTGTTCGCGGCCTTCTTCCCGGTCGGCCAGCTCGCCAACATTTCGAACTCGGGGACCTTGTTCGCTTTCGCGGCGGTCTCGATCGCGGTGATGGTGATCCGCCGCACCGAGCCGAACCGCCAGCGGCCGTTCCGCACCCCGCTGGTATTCGTCACGGCGCCGCTGGCAATTCTCGGTTGCGCCTATCTGTTCATCAGCCTCGACATCAAGAGCATCGTTCTGTTCGCGATCTGGGCGGTGATCGGCCTGCTCGTCTATTTCGGCTACAGCCGTAGCCGCAGCCATGTCGGCCGTGGCATCGTCGATGTCGCCGAACATGAGGCCTACGAGCAACTCGATCCGCCGGTGCCGGGCACGCACTGAGGCGGGCGTTCGCTGCAATCGGGGCCGGAGGCGCAATCCTCCGGCCCTTCTTGTTTGTGGGTACGACGCTGCTGGACGCTGCGGAATCCGGCGCTATGCGTTGAGACCCAGTGACTGCATGACGTCGGGAGCGAATGGAATGAACGATACGGCTTGGCAGACCGGAGGGCCCCTATATGCCGGAGCGCCGGTATGGCTCACCTTGTCGTTCGTGCTGATCGCGATTGGCATTCTCGCTGCACTGTTCGTGCTCGCCTGGGGCACCCGCATCGCCAAGCGGCGCCAGCAGGCGCGCCGCGAGCTCGAAGAGCGCGGCGAGTTGGTCGGCCAAAATGCGTCACCGCCCCCACCGCCCCCGTCCC
>NZ_JBYSXG010000098.1:0-4934 GCF_058782005.1 Sphingomonas sp. FW306-1B-B10E | reverse complement strand
CCCCCTCCCCTGAAGGGGAGGGGGAGTAATGTTCAAGAAGATCCTGGTCGCCAATCGTGGCGAGATCGCCTGCCGCGTGATGCGCACCGCCAAGAAGATGGGGATCGCCACCGTCGCGGTCTATTCGGACGCGGATGCGCGTGCGCCGCATGTGCTGATGGCCGACGAATCGGTGCGGCTCGGGCCGGCGCCGGCGGCGGAAAGCTACCTCAAGGCCGAGCTGATCCTGCTCGCTGCCAAGGAGACCGGGGCGGACTGCATCCATCCGGGCTATGGCTTCCTCTCCGAGCGCGAAAGCTTCGCCACGGCGTGTGCCGAAGCGGGGATCGCGTTCGTCGGGCCGCCGCCCAACGCGATTGCGGCGATGGGCGACAAGATCGAGTCGAAGAAGCTGGCCAAGCAGGCGGGCGTGAACGTCGTCCCGGGTTTCGTCGGAGAGATCGACGATACCGAGCATGCGGTGCGGATCGCTTCCGAGATCGGCTATCCGGTGATGATGAAGGCCTCGGCGGGCGGCGGCGGCAAGGGAATGCGGCTGGCCTATTCCGAGCAGGACGTCCGCGAGGGCTTCGAGGCGACCAAGCGCGAGGGGCTGGCGAGCTTCGGCGACGACCGCGTGTTCATCGAGAAGTTCATCGAGAGTCCGCGCCACATCGAGATCCAGGTGCTCGGCGACCAGCACGGCAACATCGTCTATCTGAACGAGCGCGAATGCTCGATCCAGCGCCGCCACCAGAAGGTGGTCGAGGAGGCGCCGTCGCCCTTCGTTACGCCGGCGATGCGCAAGGCGATGGGCGAGCAGGCGGTCGCGCTGGCGCAGGCTGTAGGCTATTATTCCGCGGGCACGGTCGAGCTGATCGTCTCGGGTGCCGACACGACGGGCCAGGGCTTCTACTTTCTCGAGATGAATACCCGGCTGCAGGTCGAGCATCCGGTGACCGAGGAGATCACCGGGATCGACCTGGTCGAGCAGATGATCCGCGTGGCAGCGGGCGAGGCGCTGGTCTTCGCGCAGGACGATGTGACGATCAACGGCTGGGCGATCGAGAACCGGGTGTACGCCGAGGATCCGTATCGCGGCTTCCTGCCGAGCACAGGGCGGCTGGTGCGCTATCGCCCGCCGGCCGAGGCGCGCGACGAGGAGGGCGTCACCCGCGTCGACGACGGGGTGACCGAGGGCAGCGAGATCTCGATGTTCTACGACCCGATGATCGCCAAATTGGTGACCTGGGCGCCGACGCGTGAGGAGGCCGCGGACCGGCAGGTCGCCGCGCTCGACCGCTTCCGGATCGACGGGATCGGGCACAATATCGACTTCCTCTCGGCGATCATGCAGCATCCGCGCTTCCGCGACGGCGCGCTGACCACCGGGTTCATCGCGGAGGAATATCCCGAGGGCTTCGATGGCGCGCCGGCCTCGGCTGAGCTGCGACGCAAGCTCGCGGCGGCGGCGGCGGTGATCGACCTCGAGCGGAGCAAGCGCGCCGGGCGGATCAGCGGGCAGCTCAACGGGCCGGTCGAAGCGGGTGGCGCACGCGTCGTTACGGTCGAAGGCGAGCGGTTCGAACTGACGGTCGAGAGCCTTGGCGGTGTCGAGCTGGTCCGCGGTGCGGGCGAGCCGATGGAGCTGATCGGGCATTGGCGCCCGGGCGAGCCGCTGTTCGCAGTGCGGATCGACGATGTGCCGCTGACCGTCGGGGTCGAGCGCAAGGGTGGGGCGTGGAGGCTGACGGCGCATGGCGCGACCCACCGAGTCGAAGTGCTGCCGCCGCATATCGCGCAATATCGCCACCACATGATCGACAAGGTCCCGCCCGACATGAGCCGGTTCCTGCTCGCGCCGATGCCGGGGCTGCTCACGCAGTTGCATGTCGCGGCGGGGGACAAGGTCGAGGCCGGGCAGGCGCTCGCGGTGGTCGAGGCGATGAAGATGGAGAATATCCTGCGCGCCGAGCGGGCGGGGGTAGTCAAGGCGACGAATTTCGCGCCGGGCGAGAGCCTGGCGGTGGATGCAGCGATCCTCGAGTTCGAATAAGGCGTCGTGCTCCTGCGAAAGCAGGAGCGCTAGGGCCGCGAGCGACGTCCTCAATTACCCTGGGCTCCTGCTTTCGCAGGAGCACTGGGAGGCTAGACCAGCCCTCGTCCATCGACTCGCAGGACGGGGACGAAATCCTCGGGCCCGCCGCGGGGCAACGTGACGGTCAGTCCCGCGGCGCTCCGCTCGAAGCTTACGCGCCCGCCGCCGACTAGCGAGACTCGCTCGATCACTCCGTCGGGCAGCGCCGCCTTGCCCAGCGCGACGATCGTCACCGGCCGCTCGGGCCAGGCGAGCAAGGCGGCGTAGAGCGCGCCCTTGCGCGTGGTGAAGCGGACATCATCGGCGGTGAATTCGGCCTTGCCTTCGTTGAAGCCGCCGCCAATCACCTTGGTCGGCCCCTCGCCATAGATCCGCCACGGCCGCGAGCCGAAGATCGCGGCGTCGCCGTTGCGCTGCATCCACCGGGTGATCCCGGCGAGGATCTTGTCCTCCTCGCCGTCGATCGTGCCGTTGCCGCGCAGCGGAATCGACAGCAATAGATTACCGTTCTTAGAGACGACATCGCACAGCCGCTGGATGACCTTTGCGGCGGGAACATAGGATTTCTGCTCGAAGCGCGCGCGGTTGTAATGCCAGTCGCCGATGCAGGTGCAGGTCTGCCACGGCTCGGCGCGCAGCCGGTCGCTGACGCCGCGCTCGACATCCTCGACGAGCGCGGTCCGCTGGTAAGCAGTGAGCAATTTGGCGGTGGCGACGACCTCCACCTTGCCGTCGCGCGCGATGCTCTGGCGGTAATAATGCGCCAGCGCCTCGAGCCCGACATTGCCGAAGGGCAGCCCCGAATCGTCGAAATAGACCATGTCGGGGCGGTATTTCTCGACCAGGTCCTGCTGGCGGAGCAGCCATTTGGCGGCATGGTGGGGGTTCTGCGGCGGGGCGAACTCCATCCAGCGGCCGCTATGGACGTCGTGCCAGTCGCGCATCGCCTTCGCGCTCGCAATCCCCTCCGGCGGCACCATAGCCGGGCCGGTATAGAGCTCCTGCGGATCGAGCCCGTCCCACCAGGTGCCGGCGCCGTCGGCCTTGGTCAGTTTGAACGCATCGTAGCGCTCGCCCGCGCGCGGGCCTTCGGCGTCATAGCCATAGGCGGTCTGCCACCAATGCCAGGCGTGCGCACTGTGGTTGCTGACTCCGAAGCGCAGCCCCTCGCGGCGCGCAATCTTCTCCCAGGTGCCGATGATGTCGCGCTTGGGACCGACGCGCAGCGTATTCCAGGGGTGGTATTTGCTCTCAAAGGTGTCGAGATTGTCATGGTGGTTGGCGAGCGCCATGAAATAGCGTGCGCCCGCCGCCTTGTAGCGCTTGATCAGACCCTCGGGGTCCCAGTGCTCGCCCTTCCACGCATTCTCGATCTCGAGAAAGCCGCGATCGGCGGGATGGCCATAGGTCTTCAGGTGATGCGCGTAGAACGGGTCGCCCTGGATATACATCTTGCGGCCGTACCAGTCGCCGAACTCGGGGACGCATTGTGCGCTCCAATGCGCCCAGATCCCGAACTTGGCGTCGCGGAACCATTCGGGGATGCGAAAGGCGCCGACGAGGCTCGACCAGTCGGGGGTGACCTGCGCCTCGGCGGGGGAGGTCATTCCGGCAGCGGCGGTAATACCTGCGAAACCGCCCATCGCCTGCCTTCGCGTCCATCCCATATCACTCGCCTTTTCATTCATGAAACGCGTTTTCGATCAGGCTAGAGGCGGCTTTGCAGCGTGGCAATAGGATCGCAGTGGCGCGAAATCCGCAAAAACGCGTGTCTAAAATATTTCCTGAATAAGAATTTAATGTAAAACGCGCGCTAACTAACCGGAATCGCCTGCGTCCTGCGGCGATCTTAAAAGATTCGGAGTACTCCATGGGGGACAGGCGGGGCATCGAGCCCGTCCGTTACTCGACGTCGGGCATCGCGCCCGCCGAGCGTCACGACCAATGGTCCGATCGCGGCTGGCCGAGCATCGCGGCGCTGTTCGAGTCCACGCCGATCGGGCCTTTCTCGACCTCGGCCGAGAACATCTATCTCGACGGGATCGCCGTGTCCTATTCCACCGGCACGGCGCGGCTGCTCGAGCGCACACCCGAGCGGATCGCGACCGACCGGATCGACATTCTCGGCGTCGGGCTGCTGCTCGAAGGCGAGATGCATGGCATCGCCGGCAAGCGCGAGTTCGAGACGCGCGCCGGCGAGATCCTTCTGTTCGACATCGCCCAGCCGATCACGATGACGATGTCGATCGCGCGATCGATCCAGATGGCGGTCCCGCGCGCCCTCGCCGAGGCCGAGCTGGGGCCGGTCGCCGAACTGCACGGACTGGTCATCGGCCGCGATGAGGCGGCCTTGCTGCACACGCATCTGCACAAATTGAGCGAAGCGCTGCACCTGATCCCGCCCCAGGACGCACCGCGGCTCGCGCGGACTCTGCTCGATCTGCTGGTGGTTGCGGTGCACGCCTCGGCGGGCAAGGCGCAGCGCACGCCCGAGCCCGTGCTCGGCATGGCGGCGCGGGCGCGCGGCGAGATCCACGCCAACCTCGAATCGCCGTCGCTCAACGTCGCCAGCCTGTGCCGCCGGCTCAAGGTGTCGCGCAGCACGCTCCACAGGCTGTTTGACAAGGAAGGCGGGGTGCAGACCTATATCCGCAACTGCCGGCTCAATGCCGCGCGGATCGCGTTGCTCGATGCGGAGAATGACGAGCGCATCGGGGCGATGGCCGAGCGGCTGGGGTTCAGCGACGCGGCGCATCTCAGCCGCCTGTTCCGCGCGCGCTTCGGCGAGACGCCGAGCCAGTGCAGGGCGGGGCGGAAGGGTTGATGGTTCCCCTCCCTGAAAGGGAGGGGTCAGGGG
>NZ_JBYSXG010000097.1:0-5506 GCF_058782005.1 Sphingomonas sp. FW306-1B-B10E | reverse complement strand
CCCCCGCACCCGCACCCGCGGTCGAAGCGCCCGCGCGTGACGGCGGCTGGCGCGTCCAGCTCGGCGCGTTCGGCGAGCCCGGCAATGCGCGCAAGCTCTGGGCACAGGTCGGCGGACGCTTCCCCGGCCGCCAGCCATATTTCGTCAAGACGGGCGCACTGACCAAGCTGCTCGTCGGGCCCTATGCCTCGCGCGCGGCGGCCGCCGCAGCCTGTGGCAGCGTCCGGCCCTGCGTACCGGTCAGCCGCTGAAACTGCGACTTTTCGGTACCTGCAGAAACAAATCGCTTCGCGCCCGCAACAAAATCGAAAAGGGCGCGTTTCGCGCCCCATGATCAAATCGCTCCTGGCTGTCGCCACCCTCCCCGCCCTCCTCCTCGCCACCGGCGCCGCCGCGCAGGATGAGACTCCGCAACCCCGCCGGTTCCGCGTCGCGCTCGGTCCGCAACTGACGCCGAGCTATCCCGGCGCAGACAAGGTCATCGTCACTCCGCTCGTCGAGGTTTCGACGACGACGCGTGACGAATTCCGCTACAAGTCGGGCGACCAGAGCTCCGGCATCGCGCTGATCAACACGCCGCGCTTCGCGTTCGGCCCCTCGGTCAACATCGAAGGCAGCCGCCGCCGCAAGGAGACGGACCTGCCGGTCGACGAAGTCGGCATTTCGGTCGAAGCTGGCGGTTTCGCCGATATCTGGCTCGGCTCCTCGATCCGCGCACGTGGCGAATTGCGCAAGGGCATCACCGGGCACAAGGCGCTGGTCGGCAATGTCAGCCTCGATTACGTCGCGCGCGAAGGCGACAAATGGCTGTTCTCGATCGGCCCGCGCATCACGCTTTCGGACAGCAAATATCAGCGCGCCTATTTCGGCGTGAACACCGCTGCGGCAGCCCGCACCGGGCTTCCGGTCTATTCGCCGAGCGGCGGCCTCCAGGCGGCCGGCGGCGCCGCCACCGCGCTCTACCAATTCGACGACCGCTGGGGCATCTACGGCTATGCCAAGTACGACCGGCTGGTGAACGATGCCGCGGATTCGCCGATCGTGCGGACGATCGGCTCGCGCAACCAGTTTTCGGGCGGCGCGGCGCTGACCTTCACTTTCGGGCGCTGACGGTTCTTCAGCGCGGGTTCAGCCAGGTCGTGCTAAGGAGCAAGCTATGAACCACATCGTCAAAGCTCTGCTCCTTGGCGCGACCCTGATCGCCGCGCCCGCCGTCGCCGCGCCGCGCGATACCCCCGAACAGCAGCTGCAGAAGCTGCTCGACGGCCGAACCCCGGGCAAGCCGGTCGACTGCATTCCGCTGTCGCCGTCGAACTCGAGCCAGATCATCCGCGGTAAGGCGATCGTCTACCGCGTCGGCGGGAAGCTCTACGTCAACGAGCCGCGCTCGGGCGCCGAGTCGCTGGATGACGACGATATCCTCGTCACCAAGGTGTTCGGCTCGCAATTGTGCAGCATCGATACCGTCCACCTGGTCGACCGCGGGAGCCGCTTCCCGCGCGGCTTCGTAAGCCTGGGCAAGTTCGTGCCCTGGACCAAGGTGAAGACGGCGGCGCGCTGACCGTCAGCGCTCCATGCTGTTCCCCGGCGAAGGCCGGGGCCCAGTTGCAATGCGTTGGAGAGGACAGTCCGAACGCGCGGACTTCGTCGAAACTGGGCCCCGGCCTTCGCCGGGGAACACGATTGCAACTACACCCCAACCCAATCGCGCCGGGCAATCCCCTGCGCGTAGAGCAACGCGGTGAGGTCGTTGTGATCCACCCGCGCGCCGGCAGCCGCCGCCACGATCGGCTTGGCGTGATAGGCGACCCCCAGCCCCGCCTGGCGGATCATCGCGAGGTCGTTGGCGCCGTCGCCCACTGCCAGTGACGCCTCCGCCGATAGCCCGAGCTCGCTAAGCGCGCCCAGCAATGTCGCCTCCTTGGTGCCGCTGTCGACGATCGGCTTGGTCACCGTGCCGGTCAGCCTCGCATCCGCGATCTCGAGCACGTTGGCGATGACGCGGTCGAAGCCGATTTCCTTGCCCACCGGCTCGGCGAAGCGCGTGAAACCGCCTGAGACGAGGATCGTCGTGGCGCCGCGTGCCTTCATCGTCTGCACCAGCGCCTTGGCGCCGGGCATCAGCCGCACGCGCTCGGCCAGGCAGCGGTCGATCGCGGCCTCCTCCAGATCCTTGAGCAGCGCCACGCGCGCATCGAGTGCCTCGGCAAAATCGAGCTCTCCGCGCATCGCTGCCTCGGTCACTTCGGCGATCTGCGCCTTGATCCCAGCATAATCGGCGAGCTCGTCGATGCACTCGACGGTGATCATCGTCGAATCCATGTCGGCGACGAGCAGCTTCTTCGCGCGTCCTTCCTGCGGCTGAACGATCACGTCGGTTGCCGGCAACGCCCCCTCCAGCGCCGCACGCGCTGCGCCAGAATGCGACACGAACAACAGGTCCGCCGCCTTGCCCTCGTCGAGCCAATGCCAAGCGCCCGGCGCGCAATCGACTCCCGCGAGCCTGTCCGCCGCTTCGGAAAGCTGCCCTGCGGTGAGGCCGTCTGCTACAAGCGTCGCGATGTACACACCAAACCCCTTCGATACGGACTGGGCTATCCCCCCGCCCGTTCGCCCTGAGCTTGTCGAAGGGCCGCTCTTCTTCTGCGCATTCAGGGCAGAAACAGTACGGTGCTTCGACAAGCTCAGCACGAACGGAGGTGGGATTGGCTGACGCCCTCCCAACGGTGGCGCTCATCGCAGGGCCGACGGCGAGCGGCAAGTCCGCGCTCGCGCTGGCGCTCGCCGAAAAGCATCGCGGGACGGTGATCAACGCCGATTCGATGCAGGTCTATGCCGACCTGCGCATCCTCACCGCGCGCCCCACCCAGGAAGAGGAATCGCGGGTCCCCCACCGGCTGTTCGGCCATGTCGACGGCGCCGATCCCTATTCGGCGGCGCGCTGGGCCACCGAGGCGCGCGCGGCGATCGCCGAGGCGCAGCTCGAGGGCCGCCTCCCCATCCTCGTCGGCGGCACCGGCCTCTATTTGCGCACTTTGCTCGACGGCATCGCGCCCGTCCCTGAGATCGATCCCGAAGTCCGCGCGCAGGTCCGTGCCCTGCCCGTGCGCGAAGCGCATGCCCAGCTCGCCGCCGCCGATCCCGAAGCTGCCGCCCGGCTCAACGCCACCGACACCACCCGCGTCGCCCGCGCGCTCGAAGTCGTCCGCGCCACCGGCAAGCCGCTCGCGCACTGGCAGGCGCGCACCGTCGGCGGGATCGCCGGCGAGATCCGCCTCCTGCCCTTGATCCTGCTTCCAGATCGCGACTGGCTCGACGGTCGCATCGACCGGCGCTTCGCCGAAATGCTCGAGGCCGGCCGCGACGAGGCCCGCACGCTGCTCGCGCGCACCGATCTTCCCGAGGGCGCGCCGGTGCTCCGCGCGATCGGCGTCCCGGAGCTGCGGGCATTGTTTGCGGGCGAGAGCGATGTCGTGCAAGCTGCCGCCGCGGGGGCGCTCGCGACCCGGCAATATGCCAAACGCCAATATACCTGGTTTCGCCGGCAGCCCCCGGCGGACTGGGAACGGACGGAAGAGACAGAAAAAGACGATCGCCTGGACATATTTGAAACTAAATTACAGATATAGTTCTTGACGTGGCATTTTCTTGCCGTTAGCAGCGCCATCCCGGCGTTGTGCGGCAATGCAGCAAAAGGAGGCAGACGTGACCGAGAAGAGCGGAGCAGACATCCTGATCGAGGCGCTGACCGACCTCGGTGTGGAGGTCATCTTCGGCTATCCCGGTGGCGCCGTGCTTCCGATTTACGATGCGATCTTCAAGCAGGACCGGATTAGGCACATTCTCGTCCGCCACGAGCAGGCCGCGACCCACGCGGCCGAGGGCTATGCCCGCTCGACCGGCAAGCCTGGCGTCGTGCTCGTCACCTCTGGGCCGGGCGCGACCAATGCGGTCACCGGGATCACCGACGCGCTGATGGATTCGATCCCGATGGTCGTCATCACCGGCCAGGTTCCGACCGCGCTGATCGGCACCGACGCGTTCCAGGAGGCCGATACCGTCGGCATCACCCGGCACTGCACCAAGCACAATTACCTGGTGAAGGCGCCCGAGACGCTGGGTAGCATCATCCACGAGGCGTTTCACATCGCCACCTCGGGCCGGCCGGGGCCGGTCGTGGTCGACATCCCCAAGGACGTCCAGGTCGCCACCGCGCGCTACGAGGCGCCGGGCCCGATCCAGCACAAGACCTATCGCCCGCAGACCCAGCCCGATGCTGCGAAGATCCAGGACGCGGTCGACATGCTCGCCGCGGCCGAGCGTCCGATCTTCTATACCGGCGGCGGGATCATCAATTCGGGTCCCGACGCGTCCGCGGCGCTGCGCGAGCTCGCAGCGCTGACCGGCGCACCGGTCACCTCGACCCTGATGGGGCTCGGCGCCCTGCCCGCCTCGGACGAGAAGTGGCTCGGCATGCTCGGCATGCATGGCACCTACGAAGCCAATTGGGCGATGAACAAGGCCGACCTGATCATCGCGCTGGGCGCGCGCTTCGACGACCGCGTCACCGGCCGGCTCGACGCCTTCGCGCCCAACAGCCGCAAGGTGCACATCGACATCGACCGGTCGAGCATTAACAAGAATGTTCGCGTCGACCTGCCGATCATCGGCGATGTCGGCGTGGCGCTGCGCGCGATGATTCAATGCTGGAAGGCACGCGAGCATCCCAAGCCCGACCTCGGCGAATGGTGGCGCCGGATCGACGGCTGGCGCCAGGCCGGCTGCCTCGAGTTCGAGGAGAAGGGCGACGCGATCATGCCGCAGCGCGCGATCCGCGCGCTCTACGAGGCGACCCGCGACCGCGCCCCGATCATCACCACCGAGGTCGGCCAGCACCAGATGTGGGCCGCGCAGCATTTTGGCTTCGAAGCGCCCAACAAATGGCTGACCAGCGGTGGTCTCGGCACTATGGGCTATGGCCTGCCCGCCGCGATCGGCGCGCAGCTCGGCCATCCCGACGCGCTGGTGATCGACATCGCCGGCGAGGCGTCGATCCAGATGAATATCCAGGAACTTGCGACTGCTACGCAATATCGCCTGCCCGTAAAGATATTCATTCTCAACAATGAGTATATGGGCATGGTCCGCCAGTGGCAGGAGCTGACCTACCAGTCGCGTTATTCGGAGAGCTACAGCGATGCGCTCCCCGATTTCGTCAAACTGGGCGAGGCCTATGGCTGGAAGGGCATCCGCATCGAGACGCGCGGCGAACTGGAGGATGGCATCCAGGCGATGCTCAACCATGACGGCCCGGTGATCGTCGATTGCCGGGTGGCCAAGCTCGCCAATTGCTTCCCGATGATCCCATCGGGCGCCGCCCATACTGAAATGCTGCTCCAGGCCGCCGAAGTCTCCGGCGAAATGGACGACGAAGCCAAGGCTTTGGTGTGATGCGACAGACATTGCGATGCGCGCTCCCCTTCCGCTTGCGGGAGGGGTCGGGGGA
>NZ_JBYSXG010000096.1:0-5801 GCF_058782005.1 Sphingomonas sp. FW306-1B-B10E | reverse complement strand
ACCCCCAACCCCTCCCCTGAAGGGGAGGGGCTTGCAGAAGAAGAAGAGCCTCACGCCACCACCTCGCCTTGCGCGTGGCCGGCCTCGATCCGCTCGACCAGCCCGTCCTTGAAGTGAATGATCGTGCGCGCGAAGGCGGCCATGTCGGGCTCGTGGGTGACCATCAGCACGGTGATGTTGCTCGTCTGGTTGAGCTCGGTGAGCAATTGCATGATCTCGACCGAGCGCTCCGAATCGAGATTGCCGGTCGGCTCGTCGGCGAGCAGCACATCGGGGTTGGTCACGATCGCGCGGGCGATCGCGACGCGCTGCTGCTGGCCGCCCGAAAGCTCGGCGGGAGTATGGTCCCACCAATCCTTGAGCCCGACCTTGTCGAGCGCGGCCATCGCCATCTCGCGGCGCTGCTTCTTGGGGTCGCCGCGATAGAGCAGGGGCAGCTCGACATTCTCCAGCGCCGAGGTGCGCGCGAGCAGGTTGAAGCCCTGGAAGACGAAGCCGAGATATTTGCGCCGCAATAACGCGCGCTCGTCGCGCTCGAGCCGTTCGACATGGACGCCCTTGAACAGGAACTCGCCGCCGCTCGGCACGTCGAGGCAGCCGAGGATGTTCATCGTCGTCGACTTGCCCGATCCCGACGGCCCCATCACCGCGACGAAATCGCCCGCTGCGATGTCGAGGTCGACGCCCTTCAGCGCCTGAAAGGCGGTCGCGCCGGCGCCGTAGAGCTTGGTGACGCCGCGCAGCCGGATGATCGGCGCGTCACTGTCCGCCACGCTGGCCTCCACCGCCCTGACCGCCACCTTGCCGCCGCTGGCCGGAGCCCTGGCGACGCTGGCCGCTGGTGCCGTCCGAGGCGAGCTGGCCGGTGATCACCTTCATGCCGGGCTTGAGGTCGCCGCCGGTGATCTCGGTGACGGTGCCGTTGGTGTCGCCGCTGGTGACCTGCACTGCCTGGGGCTGGCCGTCGTCGCCGAGGACGTAGACGGTCTGCTGCGCGCCGCGGCTGATCGTCGCCGATTTCTGCGCGCCGCCGCCGCCGCCGCGCCGTCCGCGCGGCACCAGCGCGCCGGCGATGCCGCCCTGGCCGCCGCTCGCGCCCGCGCCGCCGGCGCTCGGCTTGAAGCGCAGCGCCGCATTGGGGACGAGCAGCACGCCCGGCTTGGCCTTGGTGATGATCTCCGCGGTCGCGGTCATGCCCGGCCGGAGCTGCTGGTCGGCATTGGCGACGCTCAGGGTCGCCGCATAGGAGACGACCTGCGACGACGTCGTCGTGCTGCTCGAGCTGCTCGAACTCGTCGACGATTGCGCCGACAGGTTCGAGCCGAGGTCGACGCGGGTGATTGTCGCGGGGAATGTCTTGCCGGGGAAGGCGTCGACGGTGAAGCTCGCCAGCTGGCCCTGCTTGACCGAACCGACATCGGCCTCGTCGATCGCGACCTGGAGTTCCATCGCCGACAGATCCTCGGCGATGACGAACAGGGTCGGCGTGTTGAACGAGGCGGCGACGGTCTGGCCCGCATCGATCTGGCGCGCGAGCACGACGCCGTTCACTGGCGAGCGGATGACCGCCTTGTAGCGCCGCGTCTCGTTCGACGAGAGCGCCGCGCGCGCCGCGACGACATTGGCCTGGGCGGCGGCGAGCGCGGCGTTGGCGCGCTGCGCGGCGGCGCGTGCCTGCTCCATCTCGACCTTGGCGGGGACGCGGCCGTTCGACAGGCGGCTGACTTCCTCGAGCCGGGCGAGCTGCGCGCGCGATTCGGCGACGGTCGCCTGCGCCTGCGCGACCTGCGCCTGTTGCGCATTTAACTGTGCCTTGCCCTGGGTGATGTCGTCGTCGAGCTGCGAAACGTCGAGCACCGCGAGGGGCTGGCCCTTCACGACGCGATCGTTGACGTCGACGCTGACCGTCTCGACCAGCCCCGAAAGCTCGGAACCGACCTGCACCTGGTTGGTCGGCGCGAGCTTGCCGGTCGCAGAGACCGTGACGGTCAGGTTGCCGCGCGCGGCCTCCTCGGTCGAATATTGCGTGGCGGTGGCGCCGCCGAAAAAGAAGCGCGACAGGAAAAACACCGCGAGCAGGACGACTGCGCCGACGATGATCCACTTGAGCCAGCGCCGCCACCAGGGGCGGGCGGGCGTGCCGAGGAAATCGTTGAGGTTCGCATTGGGATCAGTCGCCATTCGCGGTGCCGCCTGTGGTCGATGGGGCCCGCGATGGGGCCGTGGGAGTGATATTGCTGTCCCAGCCGCCGCCGAGCGACTGGTAGAGCTGGATCAACGCCGTGGATTGATCGGATTGCGCGCTGACCAGCCCGTTGCGCGCCGAGAGCAAGGCGCTCTCGGCCTGGTTCAGCGTAGTGAAGTCGGTGAGCCCTGAGCGATATTGGATCCGCGCGAGGATCGCCTGGTTGTCGGATGCCTCGAGCGCGACGCGGAACTCGGCCTCGCGGCGTTGCGCCGCCTGCAGCGCGACGATCGCATTCTCGATATCCTCGAGGCTGGTCAGCACGGTCTGCTTGTAGCTGAGGAATGCGCCGTCCGCCGCGGCCTGGGCCGAGCGGACCTGGCTGCGCGTGCGGCCGGCGTCGAAGATGGTCTGGGCGATGTTGGCGAACAGGCGGCCGGTGATCACGTCGAAGATCGAGCTGAGCGCGCTGCTGCCCGCGTCGATGCTGCCGCCGATGCCGAGCGAGGGATAGAGCTGCGCCTGGGCGACGCCGATCTGTGCCGTCGCCGAGGCGAGGTTGCGCTCCGCGGCGCGGATGTCGGGGCGCTGGCGCAAGGCCTCGGCCGGGATGCCGGCGGCGACCTGCGCGGGGCCGCGCGGGATCGGCTTGACGGCTTCGAGCTCGGCCTTGAGCGCGCCCGGCGCCTGGCCGGTGAGCACGCCCAGCCGCGAGACGAAGCCGTTGTAATTGGCCTCGAGGCTCGGGATCGTCGCGGCGGTCTGCGCGCGCTGGGCGCGGGCCTGTTCCTGGTCGAGCGTCGAGACCAAGCCGGCCTGGACGCGCCACTGGGCGATCTGGAGATTGTCGTCCTGCAGCGCGAGCGAGCTGCGCGCATTGGCGAGCTGCGCCTGCGCGGCGCGGGCGAGGACATAGTTGCGCGCGGTCTCCGCCTCGATCGAGATCAGGACCGCGGCATAATCGAAGCCCGACGCCTCATAGCTGGCGCGGGCGGATTCGACGCCGCGACGGACTCCGCCGAAAAGGTCGACTTGATAGCTGGCGTCGGCGCCGATGGAGAAGCTGTTGCGCCCGCCTTGCGAGAAGGACGTGACCGTACCGTCGGGCAAGGTGGTAGTCGTGGTACCGCCGCGAAGCGACTCGCTGCGCGAGGCGCCGCCCGATACGCCGAGCGTGGGGAACAGCGCGGCGCGCTGCTGGACGAGCGATTCGCGCGCCTGGCGCAGCCGGGTGACCGCCTGTGCGATGTCGAGGTTCGACGCCTGGGCACGCTGGACCAGCGACGCGAGTTGGGGATCGTCGAACTTCTCCCACCAGCGGCTCAGGTCCTCGCGGGCACGCTGGTCGGCGGGGACCGAATAGGCGTCAGGCACGCCGAGCTCGGGCGCGGTGCGCGGGCGATACTCGGGACCCGCCGCACAGGCAGCGAGCGGCAAGGCGAAAAGGAGCGTCAGGGCGATCGGGCGTCTGGCCATAGGGGGCAAGATGGTCGGCAAGCGCGATCGGTTCCACCGAAAATATGTCGCAGTTTGTCGCACCTCAAGAAAAACTGCGGCTCGGAGCGGCGCCGTAACGGATTCTGCGGCTTGCGTGCGCGGGCTGGTTGGGGACAAGGAGCAGGCAGAAGTGGGAGCGGATTCACGATGAGCGACAGCCTGTACCCGGTATCGGACGAGTGGGCGCGCCGCGCGCGCGTCGATGCCGCCGGATATGAGAAGCTGTACGGCCGCAGCATCGCCGATCCGGGCAGCTTCTGGCTCGAACAGGCGAAGCGGCTCGATTGGGTGCGTCGCCCTGAACTCGCCGGCGACTGGTCGTTCGACGAGGACGACTTTCACATCCGCTGGTTTGCCGACGGCAAGTTGAACGTCGCGGCGAATTGTGTGGATCGGCACCTGGCGAGCCGTGGCGACACGGTCGCGATCCTGTGGGAACCCGACGAGCCCAGCGAGGAACCGCGGCGCTACACCTATCGCCAGCTCCACGAGGAGGTCTGCCGCTTCGCCAATGTGCTCAAAGGCGAGGGCGTCCGGAAGGGCGACCGCGTCACCATCTACATGCCGATGATCCCCGAGGCAGCGTTCGCCCTGCTCGCCTGCGCGCGGGTCGGCGCGGTGCATTCGGTGGTGTTCGGCGGCTTCTCGCCCGAGGCGCTGGCGGGGCGGATCACCGATTGCGACAGCAAGGTCGTGATCACCGCCGACGAGGGCCGGCGGGGCGGCAAGCGCGTGCCGCTCAAGGCCAATGTCGATGCCGCGGCGGCGCATGCGCATGCGCTGGAGAAAGTGATCGTCGTCCAGGCGACCGGCGGCGATGTCGCGATGCAGCCGGGCCGCGACGTCTGGTATCACGAGGCGGCGGCGAACGTGTCTGCGGACTGCCCGGCCGAGCCGATGGGCGCCGAGGACCCTTTGTTCATCCTCTACACCTCGGGATCGACCGGCAAGCCCAAGGGCGTGCTCCACACCAGCGCGGGCTATCTGCTCTGGGCGAGCTACACCCACGAACTGGTGTTCGATTACAAGCCCGGCCAAATCTACTGGTGCGCCGCCGATATCGGCTGGGTCACCGGGCACAGCTACATCGTCTACGGCCCGCTCGCCAACGGCGCGACGACCTTGATGTTCGAAGGCGTGCCCAACTGGCCGGACGCGTCGCGGATCTGGCAGGTCGTCGACCGCCACCAGGTCGAGATCCTCTACACCGCGCCGACCGCTTTGCGCGCGTTGATGCGCGAGGGCGACGATTATGTGACCAAGACTTCGCGCAAGTCGCTGCGGCTGCTCGGTACCGTCGGCGAGCCGATCAACCCCGAGGCGTGGCGCTGGTACCATGAAGTCGTCGGCGAAGGCCGCTGCCCGATCGTCGACACCTGGTGGCAGACCGAGACCGGCGGGCAGATGATCTCGCCCTTGCCCGGCGCGACCGCACTCAAGCCCGGCTCGGCGACCCTGCCGCTGCCCGGCGTCGACCCGCAGATCGTCGATGCCGAGGGCAATGTCCTGCACGGCGCGACCGAAGGCAATCTGGTGGTCGCCAAGAGCTGGCCGGGCCAGATGCGCACCGTCTGGGGCGATCACGACCGCTTCTTTCAGACCTATTTCACTACCTATCGCGGCAAATATTTCACCGGCGACGGCTGCCGCCGCGACGAGGACGGCTATTACTGGATCACCGGCCGGGTCGACGACGTGATCAACGTCTCGGGCCACCGCATGGGCACCGCGGAGGTCGAGAGCGCGCTCGTGCTCCACGCCAAGGTCGCCGAGGCGGCGGTGGTGGGCATGCCACACGACATCAAGGGGCAGGGCATCTATGCCTATGTCACCTTGAACGCCGGTGAGACCCCGTCTGAGGAATTGCGCAGCGAGTTGCGCGCCTGGGTGCGCACCGAGATCGGCCCGATCGCCACGCCCGACGCGCTCCAGTTCGCGCCGGGCCTGCCCAAGACGCGCAGCGGCAAGATCATGCGGCGCATCTTGCGCAAGATCGCCGAGGGGGACGTCTCTTCGCTGGGGGACACCAGCACGCTCGCCGATCCGGCGGTGGTCGACGATCTGGTGGCGAACCGGGTGGGGTAAAGCACTCCCCTCCCTGCAAGGGAGGGGCTGGGGG
>NZ_JBYSXG010000095.1:0-6614 GCF_058782005.1 Sphingomonas sp. FW306-1B-B10E | reverse complement strand
CCCCCAACCCCTCCCTTGCAGGGAGGGGAGTTCTCCGCCTCCTGCCGAGCCAGTCAGGATTTAGTTCGCGTCGTGGAAGATGATTCCCAGCGTGTGGCGCTGTCCGAGATGCACGGCGCTGACCCCGTGGCGCATCGTCACGCGGTAGTCGCCCTTGGCGCCGCGGACCGGGCGCTGATTGACCGCGAACACCACCGCGTCGCCCTGCGTCAGCGGCACCACTGCGGCGCGCGACTGCATCCGCGGGCGCTGCTCGGTGAGGACGAACTCGCCGCCGGCGAAGTCCTGGCCGGGGGCCGAGAGCAGGACCGCGACCTGCAACGGGAAGACATGGGCGCCGTACAGGTCCTGGTGCAGGCAATTATGGTCACCGGGGCCGTAGCGGAGCAGCAACGGCGTGGGGCGACTCTGGCCGGCGGCGTGGCATTCGGCGAGCCATTCCGCATGTTCGGCGGGAAAGCGGCGGTCGAAGCCCATTCGCTCGTGCCAGCGATTGGCGATTCCGGCGAGCGGCGGATAGAGTCGCGTCCGCAGCGTCTGGACCGGATCGGGCAAGGGATAGGCGAAATAGCGATACTCTCCGCGGCCGAAGCCGTGGCGGGCCATGATGACGTGGCTGCGAAAATGCGCGGGCTCGTCGTAAAGCGCTGCGATCTCGCCGCAGACCGGGGGAGCGAGAAGCCGGGGCAGTACCGCCCAGCCATTGGTGTCGAGCGCTTCGGCGGCGGAGGTCCAGTCGATATCGGTCATGGCGCGGGGCTAGACGGAAGCGGCCGACGGTGCGCTCCGTTGCTTGCGGTCGAAACTACCCACCGTCATCCCGCGAAAGCGGGGACCCATCTCCTGCCGTCACCACCATCGCACCGGCGCATTCTGCTGCTCGTTGGGGAGATGGGGCCCCGCTTTCGCGGGGATGACGAAGAAGGATTGACGCGAAACGAAACGCTCAGCGCGGCGAATATCCGGCCTGGGCAATCCCCGTACCTGGCTGGTGGTTCGCGACGATCGCGCTGGCCACGGCCTGCATCAGCAACTGGCGCTCGCGGATCGGCCGCGCGGTGTCTCCGATCATCACGGCCAGCGCGTAGGACCGGCCGTCGGGCGCAGTGAGAATGCCGACATCGTTGAAGCCCGCGGTGCGTCCGCCGAGATCCTGCCCGGTGCCGGTCTTGTGGCCATAGGCCCAGCCCGGCGGCACCGCGCCGTGCACGCGGGCGCGGCCGGTCTTGGCGCCGGCCATCGTCGCGAGCAGCCACTCGGTCGAACTCGGCGACAGCAATTCGCCGCGCTGGAGCCGCGCGAGCGCATCGGCGATCGCGGCCGGGGCGGCGCCGTCGGGCGGATCCTTGACATAGGCCTCATAGGCGGCGCGGCGCACGTCGGGCGACAGCTTGGCGCGCGCGACGGCAAAGGCGTTGCCCATCGAATATTCGGGCTTCCATTCGAGCCCGGCGGTCCCCGCCTGGAGCAGTTTCTCGCCCGGACCGAAGCGGATCGTGCCCAATTGCTTGCGGGCGATGAAGTTGCGAACTGCCTGCGGGCCGCCGACGAGGCGCAGCAACTTGTCGTTGCAGGTGTTGTCGCTCATCTGCATCGCGCGGCGCATGATCTCGGCGACCGTGGTGGTGTAGCCGGCATCGCCCTTGACCAAGGCCGCGATCGGCTGGTGGAACAAGGTGAAATCGGCGCGGGTGATGGTCAGCGGATCGTCGAGCCGGATCGTGCCGCGGTCGACTGCGTCGAGCACCGTCATCGTCACCCACAATTTGCTCACGCTCTGTTGCGGCAGCGGCCGCGTCGCAGTGACGTTGCTGGCCATCCAGCCATCGTCGACGCTGATCACGGCGATCCCCGCCAGTCCGGCGAAGTTGCGCGTGATGGTGTCGATCGAACTGACGAGGCCGAGCGGCGCGGGCGGGCGCGGCTTGACCGGCTTGGCCGTCGCCGCAGGGAAGGGCATCAGTACGCTGTAGCTGGGCGCGGGCAGATAGGCGGCGAGCAGGGCATCCTCGTGCACCGCGCAGCCGAGCAGCATCGCAGGCCCCAGACCCGCGAGCGTCAATGCGCGCTCTACCTTAGAGAAGCCCTTAAATTTACTCACGAATGCAACCCCTTGCGCCACTACTCAACATGTGGCGAACCCGACTCGCATCAAAGCCCGGCTGCCCGGCGATGCGACGAATCCGGTAATGATAGCGACGAATGGTGAAAGGAGAGGAAACTCGCCCATATAGCGGCACCAACGCGCGATGCGCGGCTCGTCCCCCCGAACCCCATCACGGCACCAAGATCGTGTCGACCGCGACGTCGAGCGTCTCGGGATAATCGAGCGTGTAGTGCAGCCCGCGGCTCTCCTTGCGGTGGAGCGCCGAGCGGACGATCAGGTCGGCGCTCTCCAGCAGATTGCGCAACTCGATCAGGTCTCCGGTGACGCGGAAATGGCCGTAATAGTCGTTCACTTCGCCGCGCAGCATCTGGATGCGGTGCGCCGCGCGCTCGAGCCGCTTGGTCGAGCGGACGATGCCGACATAATTCCACATGAAGCGGCGGATCTCGGTCCAGTTCTGCTTGATCACCACTTCCTCGTCGGAATCGGTGACGCGGCTCTCGTCCCACGGGCGGATCGGCGGCGGCGGGGCGAGGTCGCCCCAGTTCGCGGCGATATGGTTGGCGACCGCCTCGCCGAAGACGAAGCATTCGAGCAAGGAATTGGAGGCCAAGCGATTGGCGCCGTGCAGCCCGGACTGGCTGACCTCGCCCGCGGCATAGAGATTGGGCAGGTCGGTGCGCCCGTCGCGGTCGATCAGCACGCCACCGCAGGTATAATGCTGCGCCGGCACCACCGGGATCGGGCCGGTGGTCATGTCGATGTCGAGATCGAGCAGCCGGGCGTGGATCGTCGGGAAGTGCTGCTTCACGAAATCCGCGCCCATATGGCTGATGTCGAGATGGACGTAATCGAGGCCATCGCGCTTGATCTCGGCGTCGTTCGCGCGCGCCACCACGTCGCGCGGCGCCAGCTCCATCCGCTCGGGGTCGTAATCAATCATGAAGCGCTTGCCGGTCTGCGGATTGATCAGCCACCCGCCTTCGCCGCGCACTGCCTCGGTGATCAGGAAGTTCTTGACCTCGAGATTGTACAGGCATGTCGGGTGGAACTGCATGAACTCCATGTTGGAGATGCGGCAGCCCGCGCGCCACGCCATCGCGATGCCGTCGCCGGTCGCGCCCTTGGGGGCGGTCGAGAAGAGATAGGTGCGGCCCGCGCCGCCGGTCGCCAGCACGGTGGCGTTGGCGGTGAACAATTCGACGCGGTTGGTGGCGCGGTTGAAGGCGTAGACGCCCCATACATTGCCGGCGCCCGAATAGCGCTCCTCATGGCGGCTCGTGGCGAGGTCGATCACCACCATGTCGGGGACGAGGGTGATGTTGGGATTGGCGCGCGCCGCCTTGAGCAGGGCTTCCTGGACAGCCCATCCGGTGGCGTCGTCGACATGGACGATGCGACGATGACTGTGGCCGCCCTCGCGCGTGAGGTGGAGCGCCCCCTTGTCGGTGTTGAACGGCACGCCGAGCTTGGCCAGCCGCTCGATCGCGGCAGGGGCGTTCTCGACAACCATCTCGACGGTGGCGCGGTCGTTCAGCCCGGCGCCGGCGACGATCGTGTCCTCGATATGGTTCTCGAAGGTGTCGCCGGGTTCGAGAACTGCGGCGATCCCGCCCTGCGCCCAGGCAGTCGAGCCTTCGTTTAGCGCGCCCTTGGCGAGCACGGTCACCTTGAACCGGCTCGCGAGGTTGAGCGCGGCGGTCAGCCCCGCGGCGCCCGAGCCGATGACGAGGATTTCGCTAGTATGAGGATCGCCGGCCATATCTCTTCCGCTGGTTCGTCCCCCGCCTAGGCGCTAAGCGGCTCGCCTTGCAAATGGAGAGAGATATGCGCCGGCAAAGCCTGGGTTTCGTGGGACTGGCATGCGCGGTCGCCTGGGTGGTGCCGGCGGGCGCATGCACATTGGGCGCACCCGGCACCACCCAACGCGTGACGATCGGCGACACCGGCCGATCGCTGCTGCTGCGCGTGCCCATGCGGCAGCAGAGCGGCGCGCTGGTCTTCGCGCTCCACGGCAGCGGCGGCGATGGCGCGGCGGTTCTGGCTGATTCGAAGCTCGAAGCGACTGCCGAGCGCCGCGGCTTCCTCCTCGCCGCGCCCGATGGCGGCATCGCCGCGGACAAGGGCCATGTCTGGAACATCCCCGGCGTGCCGACGGTGTCGGGCAAGGTGCCCGGACCGGAGGACGCCGACGATGTCGCCTTCTTCGGCAAGGCGATCGACTGGCTCGCCGCCAAGGGCTGCGCCGATCGCCGCCGGGTCTATGCCACCGGTATCTCGGGCGGCGGGCGGATGACCTCGTGGCTCGGCTGCGTGGCCGCCGAGCGCTTCGCGGCGATCGCGCCGGTGGTCGGATTGCGCGCGGGCAATCCTTCGGCGGCTGATCCGGGTTTCCCGGATCCGGCGACGTGTGCGCCCGCGAAGCCGATGCCGGTGATCGCCTTTGCTGGCGGCAAGGACGGCACCAACCCGGTCGAGGGCGGCGGCGCACCCTATTGGCAATATCCGATGCGCCGCGCCGAGGCACGCTGGGGCGACCTCAATGGCTGCCGCCGCCCGCTGCCCGAGCGGGCATTGGCGAGCGGCGTGGTCGAGCGCGGCTATGCCGATTGCCGCGGCGGGGCTGAGGTGGTCGCGCGGATCACGCCCGAGGCGGGGCATGTCTGGGCGGCGGACAACGAGGCGATGTGGGCCTTCTTTGCACGCCACCGGCGCTAGCGGACCCCCAGTCGCGCGCAGCGGGGCTCAGGCGAGAAGCTGAAGCAGCGCCTTCGCGGCCTCTTCGGAGCTGGCTGGATTCTGGCCGGTGACCAACTTGCCATCCACCACGACATACGAAGCCCAGTCCGCGCCCTTCTCATAGTTGGCGCCCAGCTTCTTGAGCTCGTCCTCCACCAGAAACGGCACGATATCGGTCAGCTGGACCCCGTCCTCCTCGGAGTTGGTGAAGCCCGCCACGCGGCGCCCCTTGACCAAAGGCTCACCATCCGCGCCCTTGACGTGGCGCAATACGCCGGGCGCGTGGCAGACAAAGGCGATCGGTTTGCCGGCGCGCTCGAAGCTCTCGATCAGGCCGATCGAGCTGTCCAGTTCGGCGAGGTCCCACAGGGGGCCGTGACCACCGGGGTAGAAGACGGTGTCGAAGTCCGCCTGATCGACGGTGTCGAGGCGGACGGTGTTCGCAAGTGCATGCTGCGCGTCCGGATCGGCCTTGAACCGCTCGGTCTGCTCGGTTTGGGAATCGGGCGCGTCGCTCTTGGGGTCGAGCGGGGGCTGCCCACCAGCCGGCGAGGCCAGCACGATCTCCGCACCGGCATCCTTGAAGACGTAATAGGGGGCTGCGAACTCCTCGAGCCAGAAGCCGGTCTTCTTACCCGTATCCCCCAGCTGATCGTGCGAGGTGAGGACCATCAGGACTTTCATGGCAACTTCCTTGTATCTTGGCACAGATTCGTTGCCGCCAACGGTCGATGCCCGCTTACGCTCCCGCAATCCGTGCGAACCGCCCGGCGGGGCTCAGCCGTTGGAACGCGTCAGGTTGAGGAAAACATCCTCGAGATCGGCTTCGCGGGTCGAGACGTCGACGATGCCGTAGCCGCCGCTCTGCACCGCGCCGAGGACTTCGCCGGCATTGGCCTGGTCCTTGCGGTAAGTGATCACCAGCGTGCGTCCCGCCTTCAGTTCGATCTTCTGGAAGCAGGCGTTCTCTGGAAGCGCCGGCACGTCGCGGTCGACAGTGACTTCGACGACCTTCTCCTGCGCCATGCCGACCAGCTCGCGCGTGGGCTTGTTGGCGATGAGCTTGCCGTGGTTGATGATCGCGATGCGGTCGCAGAGCTGCTCGGCTTCCTCGAGATAGTGCGTGGTCAGCACCACCGTCACGCCGCGCGCGTTCAATTGCTTGACATAGGCCCAGAGCTGCTGGCGCAGCTCGACGTCGACGCCCGCGGTCGGCTCGTCGAGCACGATGATCGGCGGCGAATGGACCATCGCCTTGGCGACCATCAGCCGGCGCTTCATGCCGCCCGAGAGCGTGCGCGAATATGCGTCGGCCTTGTCCTCGAGATGGACGGCGCGGAGAAGCGCCATCGGGTCGCGCTGCGCCTTGGGCACGCCGTAGAGTCCCGCCTGGATTTCGAGCGTCTCGCGCGGCGTGAAGAAGGGATCGAAAGTGATCTCCTGGTTGACGATGCCGATGCTCGCCTTGGCGTTGCGTGGGTGGGCGTCGACGTCGAAGCCCCAGATCGATGCGCGGCCATCGGTCTTGTTGACCAGCCCGGCGAGGATGTTGATCAAGGTCGACTTGCCCGCGCCATTGGGACCGAGCAGTCCGAAGATTTGGCCGCGAGGCACCTCGAAGCTCACGCCATCGAGCGCGCGCTTGCCGCCCTGATAAGTCTTGCAGAGATTGTCGATCTCGATCGCGGCCTGAGTCATGCGAAGTGCCTATTCATTCCCCTCCCGCTTGCGGGAGGGGTTAGGGGAGGGCGTGTGACCGGATGTCACC
>NZ_JBYSXG010000094.1:0-7473 GCF_058782005.1 Sphingomonas sp. FW306-1B-B10E | reverse complement strand
GGGGAGGGGCTTTGCTTGCGGCTTGGCTCGCCCCTCCCCTTCAGGGGAGGGGTTGGGGTGGGGCCCGCCGGACCAGCGATCAGGGCGTTGCCGGAGAACGGAAAGAATAGTGCTCACGACACCTTCGATGTTTTCGCGGACGTCGATGTTGGTGAAACGCAGCACTTGGAAGCCCCCCCGGCTAAGCCGTTCATCTCGCTTCCCGTCATAGATTGGATCATGCGTATCGCCGTCGATTTCGACGATCAGGCCTTTGGCCGGGCAGAAGAAATCGCAGATGTAAGGAAAGAGTACGGCCTGACGCCGAAATTTGTGACCGAGCTGGGTGTTGGAGAGATGGCGCCAGACCCGAACCTCTGGCTCGGTTGGATTGCGGCGCATTTCCTTTGCCCGCTCGAGAAGTTCCTTCTCTGTTACCACTGCCCCACCCCAACCCCTCCCCTAAAGGGGAGGGGCTTCAAGGTAGCAGCTTACGCCAGCTTCTCCATCACTTCGTCCGAGACTTCGTAATTCCCCCAGACCGTCTGGACGTCGTCGTCGTCGTCGAGCGCGTCGATCAGCTTGAACAGGGTGCCGGCATCGCCCTCCTCGACCGCGACCATCGTCTGCGGGCGCCAGGCGAGCTTGGCGCCTTCGGCTTCGCCAAGCACGGGCTCGAGCGCCTTGGCGACTTCGTGGAGCGAATCCATCGCGGTCCAGATCTCGTGGCCGTCCTCGCTCGACGTCACGTCCTCGGCGCCGGCCTCGAGCGCGGCCTCGAAGACCTTGTCGGCGTCGCCGGCCTTGGCGGGATAATTGATCAGGCCCATCCGGTCGAAGGCGTGGCTGACCGAGCCGGGCGCGCCGAGATTGCCGCCATTCTTGCTGATCGCGGTGCGCACGTTGGTGACGGTGCGGTTGCGATTGTCGGTCAGCGTCTCGACGATCAGGCTGACGCCACCGGGGCCGAACGCCTCGTAGCGGATCTCTTCGTAATTCTCGGCATCGCCGCGGCTCGCTTTGTCGATCGCCCGGGTGATGTTGTCCTTGGGCATCGACTGCGCCTTGGCGGCGTTGACCGCGGCGCGCAGCCGCGGGTTCATGTCGGGATCGGGCAAGCCCATCTTGGCCGCGACGGTGATTTCGCGGCTGAGCTTGGAGAACATGCCCGAGCGCTTCTTATCCTGCGCACCCTTGCGGTGCATGATGTTCTTGAATTTGGAATGGCCTGCCATGGGTACAACCTACCGTTCGGGCTGAGCTTGTCGAAGCCCCGTTCTGCTTTCTCAGCCAGCGGTAGAAGAAAGTACGGCCCTTCGACAAGCTCAGGGCGAACGGGGAGATGTGGCGGCGGGGCTCAGTGCAGCCCCAGCGCCTGGCGATAGGTTTCGAGCAGCGCGTCGGCCTCGTCGCGGTGATGCTTCTCCATCTTCCGCAGGCGGACGATGTGGCGCATCGTCTTGACGTCGAATCCGGTCGACTTGGACTCGGCATAGACGTCCTTGATGTCGTCGGCGATGCCCTTCTTCTCTTCCTCGAGGCGCTCGATCCGCTCGATGAAGAGGCGCAGCTGCTCGGCGGAAACGGAATCGGACATGGGATACTCCTGCTGGTGGCGCCGCGCCCGCGCAGGGCCGCAGCGGCGGCCCCGGGGATCGGCGATGAAGATGGAAGCGCGCGCTTAAAGGACGCGGGCGCCGGGCTCAAGTAGCTAGCGGCCGGGCTCGCTCATCGAGGGCGGATCGCTGGCTGGGAAGCTCTCGTCGATCGCCTCGTCGAGCAATTCCTCGCGGTGATTCTTCGCCAGGCTCTCCTCCATCCGCGCGAGCTGCTCGGGGGTGGCCTCGCTCTGGTACTTCGCCTTCCACTCGGCGAAGGGCATGCCATAGATCAGCGCGCGCGCCTCGTCCTTCGACAAAGTGCCGTCGGCCTCCTGTACCCATTCGGCGAGGCAGTTGCGGCAAAAGCCCGAAAGCCCCATCAGGTCGATATTCTCGGCATCGCTGCGATGCCGCAGATGGCGGACGAGCCGCCGGAACGCCGCGGCCGCCACTGCGTCGTCTATAGTCTCAAGTGTCGGCACCGTGGACCTCCGTGGTTGATCGACGCAGATTAACGGTTAGAGGCAGGCGCGCACAAGGATGACAGCGATGACAAAGGCCCTACGCCCCCGCACCCGTAAAGTCCGCGTCCTCGCGACGCTGGGACCCGCGAGCAACACCGTCGAGATGATCGAGCGGCTGTTCGAGGCGGGCGCCGATGCCTTCCGCGTCAACATGAGCCATGGCGACCAGGCATCGAAGGTGCCGGTGATCGAGGCGATCCGCAGCCTCGAGAAGAAGTTCGGGCGGCCGACGACGATCCTCGCCGATCTCCAGGGGCCGAAGCTCCGCGTCGGCAGGTTCGCCGAGGGCAAGGTGGTGCTCGCCGCGGGGGACGAATTCGTCCTCGACCGCGATTCGACCCCGGGCGATGCGACTCGCGTCGAGCTCCCCCACCGCGAGATCTTCGAGGCGGCGCATGCCGATGCGCGGCTGCTGCTCGACGACGGCAAGATGGTGCTGCGCGTCGTCGAGGCAGCGCCCGATCGGCTGGTGACGCGCGTCGAGGTGGGCGGAACCCTGTCCAATTCGAAGGGGCTCAACGTCCCCGACATGGTGCTGCCGCTGGCGGCGCTGACCGAGAAGGACCGCAGCGACCTCGCCTTCGCGGTCGAGCAGAATGTCGACTGGATCGCGTTGAGCTTCGTCCAGCGGCCCGAGGATCTGATGGAGGCGCGGCGGCTGATCGGCGGCAAGGCGGCGCTGCTCGCCAAGATCGAGAAGCCGAGCGCGATCACGCGGCTGGAGGAGATCGTCGAGCAGTGCGACGGCGTGATGGTCGCGCGCGGCGATCTCGGCGTCGAGCTGCCGCCGCAGAGCGTGCCGCCGCTGCAGAAGCGTATCGTCGAGACCGCGCGGCGGATGGGCCGGCCGGTGATCGTCGCGACGCAGATGCTCGAATCGATGATCGAATCGCCCTCGCCGACCCGCGCCGAAGTCTCGGACGTGGCGACCGCGGTATATGACGGCGCCGACGCGATCATGCTCTCGGCCGAGAGCGCGGCGGGCAAATGGCCGGTCGAATCGGTGGCGATGATGAATTCGATCGCCGACGCGGTCGAGCGCGATCCCGCGCATGGCGACCGCGTCCACTTCACCGTCACCCGCCCCGATCCGACCACTGCCGACGCGCTCGCCGAAGCGGCGAAGAACATCGCGCGGACGGTCTCGGCCTCGGCGATCGTCTGCTTCACCAGCTCGGGCTCGACCGCGCGGCGAATCGCCCGCGAGCGGCCGACGGTGCCGATCATGGTGCTGACCCCCAAGGTCGAGACCGCGCGGCGCACCGGATTGCTATGGGGCAGCCACGCGGTCCACACCCGCGACGTCGAATCGTTCGAGGAGATGGTCGGCAAGGCGAAGCGCATGGCGCTGCGCCAGGAACTGGCCGGCGCGGGCGACCGCATCGTGGTGTGCGCCGGCGTGCCGTTCGGGACGCCGGGCTCGACCAACGTGCTCCACGTGGTGACGATCCTGGGCGACGAGCTCAAGAATTATCAGGGGCCCGAGGGCGGCTGAGCCTCAGGCGAAGCGATAGGCGGCGGGGTGGCCGCCTAGCTTGCCATCACGCGTGAGCAGCTTGGCGCCGAGCTGCTGGGCGTGGAGCAGCAGAAGCTCGTCGAACGGATCGGTGTGGACGAGCGCGGGCTTCAGCTCGGCGGCGATATCGGCGCCGGTGAGTTCGGCGAGCGTCAGTCCGGTCTCGCCGATCAGCGAAAGTGCGGCCGCTGGGCTCAGCGCCTTGTGCGGCTTTCCCCGCAATTCGAGCGAACGCCATTTCAGGCGGATCTCGAGCAGGGAGACGCTCGACACGACAAGCTCGACATCTTCGGCGAGCAGGGCTCTTTCGCGAGGCCTAAGCTCCTGCGGCGCGCCGGTGAGCCAGATGAAGAAATGCGTGTCGAGCAACAGCTTCATCGCGGCTCGATATCTGGATTGTCTTCCAGACCCAGCACCTTGCGGCTGAATGCCGGATCGTCGAACTCGGGTGGCCACAGATCGTCGGCGTCGAGGCCATCGAGTCCCATCGCCTTGCGCACGCGCGCCGCACGCTCGAAATCGAAGGCCTTTTTCGGGGACTGCGGAGGTCCGAGCTCAGCGATGGCCTTACCGTTCTTGGTAATGGTGACGCGCTCGCCCTTCTCCGCGGCTTCGAGCGCAGTAGCGAAATTGGCGCGGGCTTCGCGGACCGACATCTTCATGGCTGCCTCCGTTGTGTACGCAGTGTACACCTTCACGAAGCTTCAGGCAAGCAACCCCAGCCGCATCAGCTCGGCGCGGAAGTCCTCGGCGGTGCTGAACAACACGCCATGGATGCCGGCGGCATTGGCGCCGTCGATATTGGCGGGGCTGTCGTCGACGAACACCGCGTCGGGGCCCTCGAGCCCGAAGCGCCGGAGCGCGAGCGCGTAGATCGCGGGGTCGGGCTTGACGAGCTTCTCGTCCCCCGAGACGAGGATGTCGCGGAAGCGATCGAACAATTCGGCGTGCTGCGGCACCCAGGCGCGCCAGAACTCGCCCGAGAAATTGGTGATCGCGAACAAGGGCACGCCCGCGGCATCGAGCTCGCGGACGAGCTCGAGCATGCCCGGGACGGGGACCTCGACCGTCTCGTTGAAGCGCGGTCCCCAGGCCGCGATCAGCTCGGCATGCTCGGGGAATTGCGCGCTCAGTTCAGCCGAAGTCTCGGCGAACGGGCGGCCGGCATCGTGCTGGAAATGCCATTCCTTGGTGACGACATTCGCCAGAAACGCGTCGAGCGCCTGATCGTCCTCGATCAGACGCTCGTAGAGACGTCGCGGTTGCCAGTCGAAAAGGACGTTGCCGACATCGAAGATGACGGCGGACGGCGTCCCCACCTACTGGATCAGCCCTGGCGGGCCTTGAACCGGCGATTCGTCTTGTTGATCACGTAGATCCGGCCGCGGCGGCGGATCACGCGGTTGTCGCGGTGGCGCCCCTTGAGCGACTTCAATGAATTCACGATCTTCATGACCGATTCGCTTCTCAAATATTGGATGCTGGAAAAGAGGCGCCCGCCTAATGGCCGATACCGGCCAAGTCAAGGTGCTGCGGCCTTGCGGAACCGACTCGCCCGCGGCAGGGTTTGAGCTGCGGCGGGGCGTTCTCCCCGCGAGACAGGAGGCGTGCCCGGTGACCAAGCTTTTCAGCATCGCAGTGGTGGGCGCGGCGTTGCTCGCGGGTGGCTGCACGACGACGCGCACCGCGCCGGTGGAAGTCACGCGCTATCATCTGGGCGCGATGCCCGAGCGGACCAGCGTCGCGATCGAGCCGGCGACCGGCGCCGCACAGATCAGCCCTGAATATCAGCTTTATGCCGATGCCGTCGCAGCCGAGCTCCAGCGGATCGGCTTCGCGCCCGGCGCGACGGCGTCGGGCTATATCGCCGGCGTGTCGTTCACGCGCGTCTCGCGCGGCGCCTATCGCGAGCAGCCGCCGGTCTCGATCGGCCTGGGTGGCGGCGGGATCAGCGGCGGCCGGCGCGGCGGCGGCGTGGGCCTCGGCGGCGGACTGTCGTTCGGCATCGGCGGCAAGACCCGCGAAGTGACCGGATCCGAGCTGGCGGTGCAATTGCGCCGGCGCAGCGACAACACCACCGTTTGGGAAGGCCGCGCGGTCACCGAAACGGTGAGCGGCAAGCCGGGCAACGACCCGCGCGAGGCGGCGGCGCGGCTCGCCCGGGCGCTGTTCAGGGACTTCCCAGGCGAGTCCGGGGTGACTACCACGGTCAAATGAGCATCCAGATCAACGCCGCCTTCGACGGCGGCAATATCCGCGTGGTGGCGATCGACGGCGACCGAGTCGACCTAGAGATCGTCACCGATCATTTGTCCGACTTCTACCAGTGGTTCCACTTCCGGCTGGCGGGCGCCAAGGGGCGTACGCTGACCTTCCGCATCCTCAATGCGGGCGGGTCGGCCTATCCGTTCGGCTGGCCGGGCTACCAGACGCGGTGGAGCACCGACCGCGAGAATTGGCGGACGACCGATACCGATTATGCCGACGGGGTGCTCAGCTTCACCCGCGCGATCGACACCGACATTGTCTGGTTCGCCTATTTCGCGCCCTATTCGATGGAGCGGCATCACGACCTGGTGACGCGGATTGCGGCGCAGCCGGGCGTGACGCACCACGAGCTCGGCCAGACGCTCGACGGCCAGCCGATCGATTGCCTGAGCATCGGCGAGGGCCCCAAGCAGGTCTGGCTCTACGCGCGTCAGCATCCCGGCGAGACGATGGCCGAATGGTGGATGGAAGGCGCGCTCGAGAAGCTCACCGACGCGGGCGACGCCAACGCGCAGGCCCTGCGCCGGAAGGCGACTTTCCACATCGTCCCGAACATGAACCCCGACGGGTCGCGCCGCGGGCATCTGCGCACCAATGCCGCTGGGATCAACCTCAACCGCGAATGGCATTCCCCGACATTAGAGAAGAGCCCCGAAGTGCTCGCGGTGCGCAACCGGATGGACGAGACCGGCGTCGCTTTCGCGATGGACGTGCACGGCGACGAGGCGATTCCGGCCAACTTCCTCGCCGGCTTCGAGGGGATCCCGAGCTGGACCGACGCGCTAGGCGAGAAATTCTACGATTTCGCGCGGCGGCTGGCGGACACCACGCCCGAGTTTCAGCTCGATCTCGGTTATGAGAAGTCGGCGCCGGGACAGGCCAACCTGTCGATGTCGACCAACCAGTTGGCCGAGCGCTTCGGCGCGGTGTCGATGACGCTCGAAATGCCGTTCAAGGACCACGATGCGAATGCCGACCCGGAATTCGCCTGGTCGCCGGCCCGGTGCAAGATCCTCGCGCATGCCTGTCTCGACACGCTCGCCGGCATGATCGACGAGGTCTGATGGAGATACGCGAGGGGGGACTGGACGACCCGCAGGTCGTCGCTTTGCTCAACGTGCATTTCGCGGGGATGCTCGCGAATTCGCCGAAGGAGAGCTGTCACTTCCTCGATCTCTCCGGGCTGCGCGCGCCCGGCGTGACGTTCTGGACCGCCTGGGACGGCGAGGATCTGCTCGGCTGCGGCGCGCTCAAGCAGCTCGATCCGGCGCATGGCGAGATCAAGTCGATGCGCACCGCCGCCGAGCATCTCCGCCGCGGCACCGGCGCGGCGCTGGTGTCGCACATCCTCGGCGTCGCGCGCGCGCGCGGGTATAAAAGGCTGAGCCTCGAGACGGGGTCGGGCGAGGCGTTCGATGCGGCGCATGGCCTGTACCGCCAGTTCGGCTTCACCGAATGCGCGCCGTTCGCGGAGTATAAGCCCGACCCGTTCAGCCGATTCATGTCGCGGGTGGTTTAGGGCTCGAGTCTCCCCTCCCTCCTAGGGAGGGTCAGGGGTGGGTAAGAGAAGGTCGGGCTCGATGCC
>NZ_JBYSXG010000093.1:0-7499 GCF_058782005.1 Sphingomonas sp. FW306-1B-B10E | reverse complement strand
GGGGGAGGGGCTGGCCGCGAAGGCTACACTCGGTGAGACATCCTCCCCTCCCCTAACCCCTCCCGCAAGCGGGAGGGGAACTAGGCGCGCCAGCGCCCACTCCGCTGCCTCCCGAATCGTCTCGTCGGGGTCGGCGAGCAGCGCCTCGACAGGTCCGACCAACGCCGCGCTGGCGCTATTGCCCGCGGCGATCAGGCAATTCCGGACCATGCGGTCGCGGCCGATGCGCTTGATCGGGGAACCGGCGAAGACTTCGCGGAACGCGGCATCGTCGAGCGCGAGCAGGTCGGCGAGCGCGGGCGCGGTCAGTTCGGCGCGCGGGGCGAAGGCGAGGTTCGCCTGCGCCGCCGCGGCAAACTTGTTCCAGGGGCATACCGCGAGGCAATCGTCGCAGCCATAGATGCGGTTGCCCATCGCCGCGCGGAATTCCTCCGGTATCGGGCCCTTATGCTCGATCGTCAGATACGAGATGCAGCGCCGCGCATCGAGCCGGTAGGGCGCGGGAAAGGCGTCGGTCGGGCATGCAGTCTGGCAGGCGTCGCAGGTGCCGCAGGTCGAGAGGCCGCGCTGTTCGGGCATCAGATCGAGCGTGGTGTAGATCGCGCCGAGGAACAGCCAGCTGCCATGGCTGCGGCTGACCAGATTGGTGTGCTTGCCCTGCCAGCCGAGCCCGGCGGCCTCGGACAGCGGCTTCTCCATCACTGGCGCAGTATCGACGAAGACCTTGACGTCCGCCCCCGGCGCGGCGCCGACCAGCCAGCGCGCCAGTTCCTTGAGCCGCCGCTTGATCAGATCGTGATAGTCGCCGCCCTGGGCATAGACCGAGATCCGCCCGGTCTCCCCTGCCCCCGCGAGCGCGAGGGGATCGGTTGCGGGGGCGTAGCTCATCCCCAGCGCGATCACGCTGCGCACTTCGGGCCAGAGCGCGGCGGGGCTCTCGCGATGGTGCGCGCGCTCCTCCATCCAGATCATCGAGCCGTGTGCGCCCTCAGCGAGCCATTGGCGCAGCCGCGCGCCCGCCGCCGGCGCGGCGTCGGCGCGCGCGATCCCGCAATCGGCGAAACCGATTTCGGCGGCCTTGTCCTTGATCCGCTGTTCGAGTGACTTGTCTTGGCGCACACGGACCCGCTACCACGAAGCGCAACGGAGGGCATTAGTTTGAGCAGCGATCTGGCCGTGAGCGCCACCGGCCTCGTCAAGCGCTTCGGCGACCGGCGCGCCGTCGACGGCGTCAGCATCGCGGTGCCCAAGGGGCTGATCTACGGCGTGCTCGGCCCCAATGGCGCGGGCAAGACGACGACGCTGCGCATGCTGCTCGGGATCATCGAGCCCGATCATGGCGAACGTCGCCTACTCGGGCACGCGGCGCCGCGCGATGCGAGCGACCGCGTGGGCTATCTCCCTGAAGAACGGGGACTTTATCCCAACATGAAATGCCGCGAGGCGATCGCCTTCATGGGCGCGCTGCGCGGGCTGCCGTGGAGCGTCGGGCGCAAGCGCGCCGTCGAGCTGCTCGACCAGGCCGGGCTCGGCCATGCCGCCGATGACAAGATTCGCAAGCTTTCCAAGGGGATGGCCCAGCTCGTTCAGTTGCTCGGCTCGGTCGTCCACGAGCCCGAATTGCTGGTGCTCGACGAGCCTTTCTCCGGGCTCGACCCGGTCAATCAGGAGCGGCTGGAGAAACTGATCCGCGGCCAGCGAGACCGTGGCGCGACGATCCTGTTCTCCACGCACGTGATGGCGCATGCCGAGCGGCTGTGCGATTATCTGTCGATCATCGCCGGCGGCGTGGTGAAGTTCGAAGGCACCGTCGACCAGGCGCGCGCGATGCTGCCGCTGAAGGCGCATTACACGCCGCATCATCATGCCGACACCGCCGGAGCGCTGCTCCCCGCCGATGCCGAGCGCGACAATGGCAGCTGGCGCTTCACCGTCCCGCCTGAGGGCATCGAGGCCTTGCTCGTCCGGCTGATCGACGCGGGCTATGGCATTTCGGGCCTGTCGATCGAGCGGCCTGGGCTGCACGACGCGTTCGTCCGGATCGTCGGCGCCGAGGCGCTGGAGCAGGCGGCATGAGTTTCGGCCGGATGCTCCGCCAGGCGCTCACCGTCGCGCGCCGCGACTTCACCGCGACGGTGATGACGCCGACCTTCCTGTTGTTTCTGCTGAGCCCGCTGCTGATGATCGGCTTCGGCGTGGTCGGCAGCATGAGCGCGACCAGTGCGACCGGCAGCGGCGAGGCGCGCCAGCGCATCGTGGTGATCGCATCGGGCGACCGGGCGAAGGAAATCGCCGATGTCGACCAGCAATTGCGCGACTCGTTCGGCCGCCCCTCCCGCTGGCCGGCGCTGCAGATCGAAGGCGCCGGCGACGACCTCGCCGCCCAGGCGCGCGCGCTGATCGACAGCAACCAGTTCGAAGCGACCGCAGTGCTCTACGGTCCGCTCGGAAAGCCGAAGATCCTGCGTCGCCCGACAAGCTGGGCCGATGCCAATTATCTCGAGGAACTCGCCGAGCAGACGTTGCGGGCCGAGCGCGTTGGCGGCACCCAGCCGCTCAGCCAGGCGACGATCAGTGTGATCGGGCAGGGCCAGGCGACCAGCAGCGGGCGCAGCCAGACCGCCTATTTCGCCGCGCTCGGCATCTTCTTCCTGACGCTGATGCTGTCGGGCCAAGCAGTGGGCGCGATGGCCGAGGAGCGATCGAATAAGGTGATCGAAGTGCTCGCCGCGGCGGTCCCGCTGGAAAGCGTGTTCTTCGGCAAGCTGATCGGCGCGTTCGGGTCGGCTTTGCTGTTCGTCTGCTTTTGGGGGACCCTGCTCGCGCAATTGCCGCGCTTTGCACCCGAAGGCCTGGCCGACGGGCTGGGCAATCTCAGCGCTGCGGTGGGTCCGGTCTTCCCGCTTCTGTTCGTCGTCTATTTCACGATGGCGTACATGCTGCAGAGCGCAGTATTCCTCGGCGTCGGCGCGCTCGCCTCGACCCAGCGCGAGATCCAGATGCTGTCGCTGCCGATCACGATCTTCCAGTTCGCGATGTTTGGCTTCGCCACCTATGCGGCCGGGCATGCCGACAGCTGGGCAGCGCGCGCGGCAGAGATCTTCCCGTTCAGCTCGCCGCTGGCGATGGCGGCGCATGCGGCGAACGCGCCGGCGCTGTGGCCGCATGCGGTCGCGCTTGCCTGGCAGATCCTGTGGGTGGCGATCACGGTGACGGTCGCGGCGCGGCTGTTCCGTCGCGGGGTGCTCAAGTCGGGCAGTCCGAAGCGCAGCAAGCGACAGGCCGAACGCCCCGCTATTGACACGACTGTCAGTTAAGGTTCTCCTCTCCGAAAAGCAGGAGAGCAGCATGGCGACGCTGGCGACCGAGTCGAAGCCCCAGGACGCAGTCGATCCGCTCGATATGAGCCGGCCCGAGCTGTATCGCGACGATGCCTGGCAAGCGCCGTTCCGCACGCTGCGCGAGACGGCCCCGGTCTATTATACCGAGCATAGCAGCTTCGGGCCGTTCTGGTCGGTGTCGCGCTACAAGCCGATTGTCGAAGTCGAATCGCTTCCCGATCTCTATTCGTCCGAAGCGGGCGGGATCACGATCGCCGACCTCAAGGAGGGCGACATCAAGATGCCGATGTTCATCGCGATGGACCGGCCCAAGCATACCGGCCAGCGCCGCACCGTCGCGCCGGCATTCACCCCGTCCGAGATGGCGCGGATGACCGACAACATCCGCGCACGCAGCGCCGAAATCCTCGATTCGCTGCCGGTGGGCAAGGAATTCGACTGGGTCGATACGGTGTCGATCGAGCTGACCACCCAGATGCTCGCGATCCTGTTCGACTTTCCCTGGGAAGAGCGCCGGCTGCTGACCCACTGGTCGGACTGGGCGGGAGATATCGAGATCGCCAAGGATCCGCTGCGCAAGGACGAGCGGCGGACGATCCTGTTCGAATGCGCCGCCTACTTCGGCAATCTCTGGCAGAGCCGGATCGGCAAGGAACCCGCGCCCGACCTCATCTCGATGATGATCCATTCGGATGCCATGGCGCACATGGACCAGATGGAGTTTCTCGGGAACCTGATCCTGCTGATCGTCGGCGGCAACGACACGACGCGCAATTCGATGAGCGCCTTTGCCTATGGGCTCGACCAGTTTCCCGAGGAGCGCGCCAAGCTCGAGGCCGATCCGGGGCTGATCCCCAACGCTGTGCAGGAAATCATCCGCTGGCAGACTCCGCTCGCGCACATGCGCCGCACCGCGACGCAGGATACCGAGCTGGAAGGACAGAAGATCCGCGCGGGCGACAAGCTCGCGCTCTGGTACATCTCCGCCAATCGCGACGAGAGCATTTTCCCCCAGGCCGACCGGATCATCGTCGATCGCGAGAATGCGCGGCGGCATTTGTCATTCGGCCACGGCATCCACCGCTGCGTCGGCGCGCGGCTGGCCGAGCTGCAGATCGGGATATTGCTCGAGGAAATGGCCAAGCGGCGGCTGCGGGTGAACGTACTACGCGAGCCCGAGCGCGTCGCGGCGTGCTTCGTGCACGGGTACAAGAAGATGCCGGTCGAGCTGAGCCGGTATTAGGCGCATTAAAGCGAACGGCAGCAAACGCTCCAAAAGCCGGTCATTCGGTACCGCTGCTGCGCTTCTCAAAGCTCACATACGCCCGGTTTGACGGCTAATAGCAGCGAGGCCAGATTTGTCGACGTTCCGGACCGGCGCTAAGTATCGACAGATGAAACGCGTGATCCTGACTTTCCCGGCCGCTGTCGCGCTCGCGGTTTCTGGTATCGCAGCTGCAGGCCTGATTCTTTTTGGGATCGGAGCCGCGTTTTACGCTCTCTTCCTCCCCGAGGTGGAGGCGCTCATTGCCATGCTGATTGCCTTCGGCCTGGCGGCCGGAGTAGTCGCGCTGATGCTGCGCGTTATTTGGCCATTCGCGCGCCATCAATGGGACTGACGTCGCTATCGCAACCGTTGCCAAGGAAGAGTCAAATATGACCGGTGTGATCACCGACGCGTGCATTAAATGCAAGTTTATGGACTGCGTGGAGGTCTGCCCTGTCGATGCCTTTTACGAGGGCGAGAATATGCTTGTGATCAATCCGCTTGAATGTGTTGATTGCGGATGCTGCATCGAAGCATGTCCAATCGACGCCATCGTGTTCGAGGATGATCCCGGCGCAAAGCCGTGGCTTGAACTGAATGCGAAATATTCTGAATTATGGCCGAACGTGACCTTTGACAGCGGGCAAACTCCACCCGACGCAGCGCAATTTTACTCGCTGCCGGGAAAGTTCGACCGCTACTTTTCTGCTGCTCCGGGCGAAGGCGACGTCGGCTCTTCAACCAGACCCGCGCACAATAGATCGTGTGCTCGATGCAAGGGAGAAACCATGTTGGGGCGCGCGCTTGGAATGCTCCGAAACCTCCTGACCTAAAACATCATCCCGAGGCATAGCCGCAGGTCCGCTTTTCGGTGCTCACGCCCCAAAGCCGCCTGTCTAAGAGCACCTATGTCGTCCGCTTTGCGCTCGTGGTGAGGGCAATCGTCTTATTGGTTCACGATCCAGGCTCCGCGCCGATGACCGCACTATCGCCGCGACTGCCATGCATCCGGAATGAAGGTTTAATTGTCGCTCGTCCGATGCCCGATGGCAGCCACACCAAGGACGACGAACGCGATTGAATGAAGCAAAAAGGTGAGCAGTAGATAGAAATAACCCGTTAGCAGCGCGAAGTCCTCCACCATGCTGTCACCCGATACGCCGACGGCATCAAAGTACAAATACGATCCCATTCTAAACATGGCGATTGCTGTCGGGATGAAGAGAAGATGCGGTAGCCAACGCATGCGAGTCCGTCCGCTCCTTGACCACGCGATGAGCGACAAGGCGAGGGGTCCGACTGTCGCTGCAAGCCAACCGCCAGCGCCGAGAGCGGTGATCCCGCCGGCATATCGATAGAGCGTTTCGACCGAAACGACCGTGTACCTTGCCGTGAGTAGCGCCCCAGCTACCAAACTGACGCCGTAAGCGATATATCCCAAGCGGTTCATAGCGAGGATCATCCCGCAGGAATTGCGGTTCCGCAAGCACGAGAGCCGTCCGTGCTAGGACCATTCCGAGATTGAACGGTAGCCTAACTCCTTCGCACTTGCGGAAAATCCCCATAGTGCTAGAGGCACATCCGTTGGGGAGTAGCTATCGGCGCCCATGCCGAGATCGCGTCAACACACTTGCGCCGCGGCGCATGGCGCGATCAGCGAACTAGTTCGCCTTGCGAGACCAGCGTGCATCGGACCCGCACCGGCCGGGATCGGTGACGCTGTCGCTCGTCCGGTGAGGTTCGTAATGTCTCCCTTCGGTATCGTCGCCCTTTCGCTCAGCATGTCCGCCGACGCCTTTGCCGCGTCGATTGCGCGCGGCGCCTCGACGCGGCCCGATTTCGCCGGCGCCGTGAAGGGCGGGCTGGTGTTCGGCGTGGTCGAGGCGATCACGCCGTTGCTCGGCTTCGCGGTCGGGCTGATCACCGCGAGCTTTGTCGGCGCGGTCGATCACTGGATCGCGTTCGGGCTGCTGGGCGTGGTCGGCGGCCGGATGATCTGGGAGGCGATCCACCGCGAGGAAGCAGAGGCGGCGCCCGCCCCCGCCCTCCCGGGCTGGCGCAGCGCGATGGTGCTGGTCGCGACTGCGATCGGGACGAGCATCGATGCCGCGGCGGTGGGCGTGTCGCTGGCGCTGGTCGGCGAGAATATCTGGGTGATCGCCGCGGCGATCGGCTTCGCGACTTTCGTAATGACGACGATCGGGCTGAGCATCGGCCGCGTCGCGGGCGCGCGGCTGGGGCGCATGGTCGAGATCGTCGGGGGCACCGCGCTGATCGCGATCGGCAGCGTGATCCTGTACGAGCATCTGACCGCGATCGCCTGACATTGCGGGGACGCGGCGCGCGCCCCACATATCGGCGATGCAGACCGATCGCCGCACGTTTCTCGCCGTCGCCGGACTGGGCGCCCTCACCGCTGCATGCGGCGGTGCGCCTGCCGAGGCGGCGCAGCGCTTTCCGTTCACGCTCCCCGATGCAGAATGGAAGAAGCGGCTGAGCCCCGCCGCCTATCGCACGCTGCGCCAGGGCGCGACTGAGTTTCCGGGCACGAGCCCGCTCAACAAGGAGCATCGCGCGGGGACGTTCGTCTGCGCAGGGTGCGCGCTGCCGCTGTTCGCCTCGTCGACCAAGTTCGACAGCGGGACGGGGTGGCCGAGCTTTTATGCGGCTTTGCCCAATGCGGTGGTCAGCAAGACCGATCGCTCGCTGGGAATGGCGCGGACCGAGATATTGTGCCGCCGCTGCGGCGGCCATCTCGGCCATGTCTTCGACGACGGGCCGCGGCCGACCGGCAAGCGCTATTGCATGAACGGCGTGGCGCTGAAGTTCGTGCCGAAGGGGTGAGTTAGCGTGAAAGACTCCCCTCCCTGCAAGGGAGGGGCTGGGGGTGG